>JASBZH010000001.1 GCA_029983555.1 Peptoniphilus sp.
ATTATATGAATATGTATAATAAAAAAAGATCCCTACTAAGGATCTTTTTTAAAAAATCTTATTCTTCAGAATTCTCTTCGCTTTCGCTTTCTTTGTCTTCAGTTTCATTTGACATTTCATCTTCATCTAAGATTAAGTCTTTATCTAAAGAAGAATCAGCAAAATCAAGACCAAGCATTTCTCCAATTGTCATGTTAAATTCATCATTTTTTGGTTCTTGAGATTTAACTTCTTTTCTTGGAGCTTTCTTTTCTCTTTTTGGTTTTCTTTCTTTAGGAGCAGATTCTTTCTTTGGTTCTGGTTCAATCAAGGCTTTCATTGATAGAGAAATTTTTTGATTTTCTTCATCAATGTCTGTTACCTTAACAGTAACTTCTTCACCAAGAGAAAGTTTATCAGAAGGTTTTTCAACATGTTCTCTAGCTATTTGAGAAACATGAAGAAGTCCATCTACTCCTTCTTCTAATCTAATGAATGCGCCAAAGTCAAGTAAGTTGACTACTTTACCTTTAACAACATCTCCAACTTTTACATTGTCCATGAAAACATCCCATGGTTTTTCACTCAATTGTTTTAAACCAAGGGCAATTCTATTTCTTTCTTCATCAACAGAAAGAACTTGTACTTTTACAACTTCTCCTGGAGATACAACATCAGATGGATGTTTTACTCTGTTCCAAGAAAGTTCAGAAATGTGGATTAAACCATCAACTCCTCCAACATCTACAAATGCTCCGAAGTTTGTAAGTCTTTGAACTGTACCTTCGATAACATCGCCTTCGTGAAGATTTTCATAAACTTCTTTTCTCTTTTGTTCTTGTTCTTTAGCTAAAACATTTTTTCTAGAAAGGACAATTCTCTTCTTTCTTTTATCAAAATCAATGATTTCAGTAGTAAATGTTTCACCAACATATTTACTTAAATCTTTTTGGAATCTAGTAGAAACATGAGATGCAGGAATAAAAGTATTTAATCCCTTATAATCAGCAGTAAGTCCGCCCTTTACACTAGCTTTTACAGTTACATCAATAGTCTCTTCATTGTTGTAAAGTTCTTCTACTTCGTCCCAAACTTTCATGTCTGCAACTCTCTTTGTAGAAAGTACAACATTACCGTCACCATCGTCCATTCTTAGAACATAAACTTCAATTTCTTGTCCTTGTTCATAAAGATCTTGAGGATTAACATCTGGTCCTCCTACAAGTTCTTCTTTTGAAATGATGCCGTCAGATCTATATCCTAGATTAACCATAACTTCTGAATCAGTTATATAAAGAACTTCTCCAGTTACTACTTCGCCTTTTCTAATTCTTTTAAAAGAATTATCAATGGCTTCCATCATCTCACCTTTGTCAAAATTTTCCATACTACAAACAGCCTCCTTGATTACCTTATCCGGTGTGGATGCTCCGGCGGTAATACCTATTTTATTAAATTTTTTAAATATATTTATATCAATATCTTTAATTGATTGAATTAAAAATACATTTTCTAAATTATTTCTTGCAATTTCAGCAAGTTTTTTTGTATTGGAACTATTTTTGCCTCCCAATACAATAATAGCATCAACTTCTTTAGATAGTCTTCTTACGCTATCTTGTCGTAAGGAAGTCGCACTACATATAGTATTATAAACTAAAACTTCATTTTTTGAAATGTTTTTTATTTTTTTTACAATATTTTCAAAAAAATCTTCTCTATTAGTTGTTTGGCTAACTACAACAATTTTACCATCTGGTACTTTAAAGTCGTCTATATCTCCAATAATCGTTGCAGTATCATCACAATAAGAATTTATACCAATAACTTCTGGATGATTTTTATTCCCAACAATTACTATATTATAACCTTTTTTGTAGAATTTATCTACTATATTATAGATTTTTTCTACTTTCGGACATACACAATTAATAATAGTGTTATTATTTTCCTTAAATTCATCTAGAATCTTTTTGTGAACACCATGACTTCTTATAATTACTTTTGAATTTTTAATATCAGTATTAAGAGTCTTCTTAGTTCCCCTTGCCTCAAGATCTTTAATTACTTCTTCATTGTGAACTAAATCTCCATAAGAGTAAGTATCTCTTGATGCATTATCAAATGCCATCTTATAAGCTCTCTTAACTCCTCCACAAAACCCAAGATGATCTGCTAATATAACTTCCATTTAATTTTATCACCATAAACTGTTCTCATTATATCTTGAGATATTTCTTCCAATTCTTCTGTTGAATACTTAATTTCTTTGCTTACTTTTATAGGCTTTCTATAATAAATATTTATTTTATGAAATAATTTAAATTTTCCGTCTATATAAAATGGCAACACGTCTGTTCCGGTCTTTTGCGCTATAAGTGCAACTCCAGCTTTTATATTGTCATAATTTTTGCCCTTTACCCTAGTTCCTTCTGGAAAAATACCCAAAACTTTATCATTTTTTAAGATTTTTAGAGAAGTTTTTACAGATTTCAAATCATTCTTTTGTCTATCAACGGGAAAAACTCCAAGCTTATCTAAAAAATAGGCTAAAATTTTGTTATTAAATAATTCCTTCTTGCCCATCCAGTAAATGTGTCTATCAAAAAAAGCTGACATAATAAGTGGATCTAAATTACTGCTATGATTTCCACATATTATTAGATTCTTATTATCTTTTGGAATAAATTCTTTGTTATGAACTTCAACTCGAAATATTATTTTAAAAATAACCTTAAATAGTTTTTGTAAAAATGTATACAACATATCATACCTATCTTATATAAGACAAAATTTTTGATATTGTCTGTTCATAATTTAAATTAGTACTATCGATTAGAATAGCATCATCTGACTTTGTAAGCGGTGATATTTCTCTATTCATATCATTTTTGTCTCGCACTTTTAAATCTTTTAAAACTTCTTCATAAGTTAAATCAACATTTTTTTCCTTAAATTGTAAATACCTTCTTCTAGCTCTTTCTTCTGGAGTAGCTGTCAAGAAAAACTTATAATCAGCATCAGGGATTACAACAGATGCAATATCTCTTCCCTCCATAACTACAGATTCTTTTTTTACAATTTCTTTTTGAAGATTTACTAAGTGAGTTCTAATTAAAGGATTTTTAGAAAGCTCCGAAGTATTTTTAGAAATTTCATTAGTCCTTATTTTATCAGAAACATCTGTGCCATCTAAAAAAATCTTTTCATCAATAAATTCAATTTTAGTATTATTTAGAGTTTTTTCAAAGTCACTTTCTTTTTTACCTAACAATTTTAAAGTAATTGCTCGATACATCGCGCCAGTATCTACATAGGTTATTCCTAATCTATTGGCAATATCTTTAGCAATTGTACTTTTGCCTGAACCAGCTGGTCCATCTATTGCAATTTTCATAATTACCTCCACAAAAAAATCACTATTACTAGTGATTAAATATAATTATATTATAAAAGCATCTAAAGGGCAACATAAGCACTTTTAAAGATTAATGCCACATGTATATCCTGTTGAATTTGCTATTTGAATGTTATATCCTCCTGTTAAGCCATCGACATCAATCACTTCACCTATGAAATACAAATTTTCAACAATTTTAGATTCAAAAGTTGAAGGATCAATTTCTTTTACATCAATTCCACCGCTAGTAACTATAGCTCTATCAATTAAATCAAAACCATCAAAAATTAGTTTAAATTCTTTTATAGTTTTTATCAAACTGTTTCTCTCTTCTTTAGATATTTGATTGACCTTTTTATTTTTGTCTATTTGAGATTGCTCTAAAATATATATTATTAGATCTCTTGGAAGAAGTTTAATTAATGCATTGTCTATATCTTTATTCTTAAACTCTTCAAAATCTCTTAAAATTCTCTTGTCTAGTTTTTCATAAGAAAGAGCGGGTTTTAAATCTATAGAAAGTTTTATATCTGAATATTTATTTATCAAACTGCTCATTGTAAGTACACTAGGCCCACTAATTCCTCTATGTGTGAATAATAATTCTCCAAATTCTTCAAAAGTTTTTTTATTATTAACAATAGCTTTTAAATTTATGTTTCTAAGACTTAATCCAGCCAAGTTGAAATCATTCTTAAGTAAAATTCCAATAAGTCCTGGTCTTAATTTTTCTATATGATGACCAAAATTTTTTGCAAATTCATAACCATCTCCAGTTGAACCTGTAAGTGTATATGAAATTCCACCAGTAGCTATCACTACTTTATCATAAGATGCCTTTTTATTTATTATAAATTTATCATTGTCTTTTATAATTGAATTAACTCTTGTATTTAATAATATTTTCACTCTATTCTTCTTTAGAATTTTCTCATAAGTTTTAATTACATCAGAAGACTTGTCACTACTTGGAAAGACTCTATTGCCTCTTTCAACCTTTGTCTTAAGTCCAAATAAATTGAACATCTCCACTGTTCTAATAGGTGAGAGCGTGTAAATTGCAGAATATAGAAAGTTTTTATTAGTAACTATATTTTCTAAAAAACTTTCTTCATCTGTATAGTTTGTTAAATTGCATCTCCCTTTTCCGGTGATATAAAGTTTTTTGCCAAGTTTTTCGTTTTGTTCGTACAAGTCTACTTCATGTATTTGTGAAGCAGCTATAGCGCACATCATTCCGCTCGGCCCAGCTCCAATAATTGCAATTTTCATATTAGACCTTCTTTTCTATTAAGTATACGATTGGTGGGTTGTTTACTTGATTGATAAATTCTCTCTTTTCTACTTTAAACTCTTTTTGATTAAGATTTCTAATAAAACTATCTACAGTTTCTCTTTCTTTTAGAGAATTTTCGTGTCCCAAATAAGAAACTACTATAATAACTCCGCCTTCGTTTAAAATTTCTGTAGCTTTTTTTAAAGAAACTTCAGTAGAAGAAGCGAGAGTTGTGATCTCTTTAGAACTTCCTGGCATATAACCGAGATTATAAATTATTAAATCTGCTGATTTAATTTTGTTGATATTTTCGTGACTTTCTGAAAATAATCTATAATTTTGAAATTTTTCACCTATTAAATTTTTGGTATTTTTAATTGCAAGCTCTTGAATATCAAATCCGTATACGAATCCAGTTTTACCAACAGCTTTTAATAATTTTAAAGTGTCATTGCCATTTCCAAGTGTTGCATCAATCGCAATCTTTCCTTCAAAGTCATTTGACAAAATTTCGTCTATTATTTGATAATATTTTTCTTTTACTATCATTTTAATCTCTTTAAATATCTTATCTCATTTTCAGTGAGATATCTGTAATGTCCAATTTGAAGATTTCCAAGTTCAATTTCCCCAATCGAAATTCTCTTTAGTTTTTTTACTGGAAATCCTACATAATCAAACATCCTTTTTACTTGATGATTTTGCCCCTCATGAATTTTTATTTCAACTATGGAATCTTCTTTATAACTTTTTAGAATCTTGACTTCAGCAGGTGCAGTTTTAAGATCTCTTGCATCTAAACCATTTCTCAATTTTTCTAACGAACTTTTTGAAGGAGTACCTTCAAGTGTTGCAATATAAGTTTTTTTAACTTCGTTTCTAGGATGCATCAACTTATTTGTCAGTTCTCCATCATTAGTTAAAAGTACTAATCCAGTTGTATCAATATCAAGTCTTCCCACAGGATATACCCTATAGTCATCTGGCACCATATCAACTACAGTTTTTCTATCTTTTTCATCACTTGCTGTAGTCACTACTCCAATTGGTTTATTTAAAATAATATAAACAAGTTCACTTTCAAGTTTTAATCTCTTTTCGTCTAAGTAGACTCTATCAACTTTTGGGTCAACTTTTGTTCCAAGTTCTTTTACAATTTTATCATTTACTTTTACTCTACCTGCAAGAATTAATTCTTCTGATTTTCTCCTAGAAGCAGCACCAGCATGAGCCATAAATTTTTGTAATCTCATTTATTTTCCACCTCGATATCCTTAATCTCATCAAGATTTGGAAGTTCATCTAAACTTTTTATTCCAAATTTATTGAGAAATTTGTCTGTCGTACTGTATAAATTTGGATGTCCAATTCTATCTAATTTTCCGCTTACTTCGATAAGTTCAAAATCAACTAATCCCTTTATCGTACTGTCACAGTTTACACCTCTTAAATCTTCTATTTCGATTTTTGTAACAGGCTGTTTGTAAGCTATAATCGATAAAGTTTCAAGAGCGGCTTTCGATAAATTTTTCTCATTTTGTTCTTTAGTAATTTTCTTAACATAATCGTAATTCTCTGGCTTAGTTGTGAGTTGAAATTTATCATTTATTACTGTAAGCCTAAGTCCAGAAGTTTCATTTTTATACATCTCAATCATTTCATAGAGAATAGATTTTAAATATGATGGCTTTAACTCTAAAGTTTTTGCCAAATCATCTAAACTAATGGGTTCGCCCCAAATAAAAAGAATAGATTCTATTATCGACTTTATTCTATTTTTATCCATAGTTTGACCTGATTTCAATTAATATATCTCCATAATTATATTTTTGCTTTGCCTGAATGAATTCAAGCTTTATGAGTTCTAATACACCTAAAAAATAAGTAATTACATCTATTTTATGTGTCACATCTACTAGAAGTTCAGTAAAAAGAAATCTCTTTTCGTAAGTAACTTTAGTCTTAATAATTCTAGATGCATCCTCTACTTTAAAACTATCTCTATCTATCTCTATAATTTCATCATCTTTATAATTTTCTAATATCTTTATTAAAGTTTTTGAAAGCTTATTTACATCTGTATTTTTTAAAAAATCAACTTCATCTATATCAAAAATCTCTGTCTTTAACTTTGAAAAAGATTTAGATTCATATTCTTCTTGTCTTTTTAAAATCTCAGATGCTTCTTTATATTTCTTATATTCTATAAGGTTCCTAACTAAATCAGCTCTCGGGTCTTCTTCATCTTCTTCATCATCAGTTGATTTTTTTGGCAATAACATTTTAGATTTTATTTCCAAAAGAGTTGAAGCCATAAGTGTAAAATCAGAAGCAAGATCCATGTTTAACTCGCTAGCTTTTTCTAAATAGTTTAAAAATTCTTCTGTAATTTCAAATATTGGTATGTCATAAATATCAATTTTATTCTTTTTAATTAAATCTAAAAGAAGATCCATTGGACCTTCATAAGATTTTAAAACAATATTATATTCCATACCTTGACACCTACTACTAATATCCAATCCATAAATTTAAATATTATTGGTGAAATAATTTTGGATACAAACCCACTTACCAAAGCAATAACTAACACAAAATAAAAATATTTTTCATATTTATAAAACTTCCACTCTATTTTTTCAGGAAGAAGTGTGGCTAGAACTTTTGAGCCATCAAGCGGAGGAAGCGGAACTAAGTTAAACACTCCTAGCATAATGTTGTACCAAAAAATCGAAGAAATAAGTGGCGTAATAGCCATAGACTTAAACTGAACATAGACATAAATAATTCCAAAAATTATTCCCAATATGAAATTAGTCACGACTCCAGCAATAGAAACAAATAAAGATGAAAGCTTTCTATTTTTAGTAAATCTATATGGATTTATTGGAACAGCTTTTGCCCATCCAAATCTTAATACAAGTAAAGAAATAAGTCCTATTGGATCTATGTGTTTTAGTGGATTTAAACTAAGTCTTCCGTCATCTTTTGCAGTTGTATCCCCACAAAGATATGCAGCATATCCGTGAGCTATCTCGTGAGGTATAATTGCCACTAAAAGTGCAATCGCATTTATTAATAAAGAATAAATATCTAAGCTTCTCATTTAACTAATCTATTTCCTTTAAAATAAGTTTATAATCCTTTTTATGATCATCAAACACATAAGCTTTTTGAATTCTAGAACATATATCTTCTACAACATCTTTTTTATTAGTGTATATTGTAGCAAGAAGTTCACCTTCATCTACGTGATCTCCTATTTTTTTATTTAATAATATTCCAGCGCCTAAATCAAGCGTATCTTCCTTAGAAAGTCGACCTGCGCCCAAATCTCTAGAAGCTATTCCAATTTCTAGAGCGTCAATTTCTTTTACATAGCCACTATCTTTTGCAAAAATTTCTCTTTTAATATTTGATAATTTAAATTTATCAGTATTGTCTATATATGAAACATCTCCCCCTTGAAGTTTAACCATTTCTTTAAACTTCTCTATAGCTTTTCCATTTTTAAGATTTTCCCGGAGAATATTCTTGGCTTCTTCTTCATTATTTGTTTTTCCACCCATGTGCATCAACTTAGAACCTATAACTACAGCAATCTCTTCTAAATCTTTTGGACCTTCTCCACGCAAAGTATCTATTGCTTCAATAATTTCTAGAGAATTTCCAATTGCCTTACCTAGAGGTTCATTCATATTCGTGATAATTGCTTTTGTCTTTCTATTAAATTTTTTCCCCAAAGAAACCATTAAATTAGAAAGTTCAGTTGCAGATTCAACATCTTTCATAAAAGCACCCTTGCCAACTTTTACATCAAGAACTAATGCATCATTAGCAAGAGCAAGCTTCTTGGATAGGATTGAAGAAGAAATAAGACTTACATTGTCGACTGTTGCTGTTGCATCTCTAAGTGCATATAGAAGTTTGTCAGCAGGAACTATATCAGCAGTTTGTCCAATTACTGCAATATTAGACTCATTTAAATTGTGAATAAATTCTTCATCAGTAAGACTAATATTAAATCCAGGAATAGATTCAAGTTTATCTAAAGTTCCTCCTGTATGTCCCAATCCTCTGCCACTCATTTTAGCAAATACTAGTCCAACAGATGCCATAAGTGGTCCTAAAACCAAAGTAACTGAATCTCCTACACCACCTGTAGAATGCTTATCTACTTTAATTCCACTCACTTTATCAAGCTTTATTATTTCTCCTGATTCTACCATGCTCTTAGTTAAAAAATAAGTTTCATCTATGCTTAATTTATTAAAATAAATTGCCATAAGTAGAGCTGACATTTGATAGTCATGAATATTGCCCTTTACATATTCTTCTACCAAATATTTAATTTCACTCTCACTTAATTCTTTGGAGTGTTTTTTCTTTTCAATAATATCTATTATATTCACTATATCACCTCTATGATATTAGTTAATAAATCAGAAAATTTTCCTGCAACTTCTTTTCCAACTTGAACTACTTCGGCATGATCTAGCGGTTTATCCAAAACACCAGTCCCCATATTTGTAATAGTTGATATTCCCAATACTTTTATTCCTCTGTGTCTTGCTACAATCACTTCAGGAACAGTACTCATTCCAGCAGCATCTGCTCCAATTGCTCTTGCCATTCTTATTTCTGCTGCAGTCTCATAATTTGGCCCTGTAAAGTAAATATAAACTCCTTTTTGCAATTTTAGATTTAATTTACTTGCGGCATCCTCAGCACGAGATATTAAATCTTTATCATAACAATTTGTCATGTCTAAAAATCTTGGACCTTTAGTATCATCGTTTGGTCCAATTAAAGGATTTCTACCAGTGATATTAATGTGATCAGTTATAAGCATTAAATCTCCCGCTTTAAAATCAGTATTAATTCCACCAGCGGCATTTGTCACAATTAAATTTTCTATTCCAATTTCAGCAAGAACTTTAATCGGAAAAACGACATCCTTCATGTCGTAGCCTTCATAAAAGTGAATTCTACCTTTCATAGCTACTATATCTTTGCCATTAATTTTTCCAAATATTAATTTTCCGTCGTGTCCGCTAACTGTAGATATTGGAAAATTTGGTATATCTTTGTAAGCAAGTTCAATTTTATCTTCAATTTTATCTGCAAAATCGCCTAATCCTGATCCAAGAACTATTCCAATTTTCGGTGTAATTTTAATTTTTGATCTTATATATTCTATAGTTTCGTTCATTTTTTTCTCCTAAGTTGATTATAAAGAAGTATACCTGTTATAGATTTTGAATCTATTATTTCGCCAAGTTCAATCATTTTTAATGCTTCATCAAATTTAACTTTTTCTACTTTAATATCTTCAAATTCATCAAAATTTTGTTTGCCAACTGAAAGATCGTCTGCAAAAAATATATAAATTCTCTCATCACAAAATCCTGGGGTAGAGTACATTTCTAAAACATAATCACAGGTATTTGCTTTATATCCTGTTTCTTCTTCAAGTTCTCTTAAACAAGCCTTTGCTGGTTCTTCTTCAAATTCAATCATACCAGCTGGCAGTTCTATTAATTCTTTATCTACAGCTTTTCGAAACTGCTTAACTAAAAGTATCTCGTCATCTGGAGTTATAGCAACTACGGCTACACTCGATCCTCTTTCGACAATCTCTCTTTTAGTATATTTTTGACCGTCCATTTCAACTGTGTCCACTCTTAATTTTAGAATTTTTCCGTCAAAAATTTTATTCGAACTCATAGTTCTTTCGTGCTTACTCATTCTATTCATCTCCAATCATTTCTTTAGCTGTAGCTAGTGTATATTCACTAATCTTTTCTCCACCAATTAAACGAGCAAGTTCATCTACCCTATCTTCATCATTTAGTTTAGTTATTGTAGATATAGTCGTATCACTTAGTGTATCTTTATTAATTAAAAAGTGTGTGTCAGCTAAAGCAACTATTTGTGGAAGGTGAGAAATTACGATAATTTGTCTTCCCTTAGATAAATTTTTTATCTTTCTTCCAACAATCTGGGCTGTTTTACCACTTATACCCGTATCTATTTCATCAAAAACGAGTGTAGGTATGTTGTCTTTTTTAGCAATTATACTTTTAAAACCAAGCATAATTCTACTCATCTCACCGCCTGAGGCAACTTTTGACATTGGCATTAATTCTTGCCCCTTATTAGGTGAAATCAAAAACTCAATTTTATCAATTCCATCATGTCCCAGTTCTTTTTCTTTAATATTTATTTTAAACTTCGCATTTGGAATATTTAACTCTTTAATTTCCTTAGTAATATTATCTTGAACTAAATTTGCAGTCTCTTTTCTATTTTTTGAAATAACTTTAGCAATTTCAATTGCCTTATATTCCAGTGATTTAATTTTATCACTTAATACTTTCAGATTCTTCTCAAAATTTTTAAGAAATTCAAGGCGCTCGTAAGTTTTTTCATAAAACTCGTTAATTTCTTTTATTGTATTTCCATACTTTGTTTTAATAGTGTTTACTAGATCTATTCTGGATTGTAAGAAGTTTAACTTTTCTTCATCCACTTCCATAGACTCAATATATGAATCCAAATTTTTTGATATATCAGAAATTCTATACCTAATATCCTCTAACTCATCTTCTATATATTTGATATCTTTGTTGTATTTTGAAACTTCTGTAATATTTAAAATAACTTTATCCAATATATCTTCTATATTTGCGCTATCGTAAGAACTATCAATTATAGATTTTGCCTCTGTAAGTTTAGTTATAGTATTAGTCATATTGCTAAACTTATTAAAGTCCTCTGTAAGCTCACTTTCATCATATTCTGTCAAATTAGCTTCATCAATTTCGTTAATTTGATATTCTAAAAGATCAATTTCTCTTTCCTTATTTGTCTCCAAATTACTTTTATCTTGATATTCTTTTTTTAATGAATCAATATCACTGACAACTTTGTCTAATTCTTTTAATAATTCTTTGTGCTTGTCTCCAGAAAAATCATCAATTAGCTTTAACTGATTCTTATTGTCCATTAGTGAAATTGTCTCATGTTGTGCAAAAATATCAATAAGTTTAATCGCAATCTTAGATAAAACTTGAGTAGTTATTGCCCTGTTATTAATTCGAGTAATTGTAGGTCCATTTCTCTGAATTTTTTTTGAAACAACAATAAGCTCGCCAATTTCAAGGCCGTAATCTTTTAAAGTTTTTTTAATATCGTCGCTATAACAAGAAAAAATAGCCTCGATAAATGCGTAGTCTTCACCATGTTTAATAATATCTTTATTAGCTCTTGCTCCTAAAACTAAACCTAGAGAATCTATAATTATAGACTTACCAGAACCAGTTTCACCAGTTAGTACATTTAAACCTCTGTCAAATTCGATTTTCATATTTTCAATTATAGCAAAATTTTCAATATTTAATTCAAGTAACATAAATCACCTATTTATTTAATTTCTCATAAGCTGAATCTATTATATCATCAGGATTAAAGACGAATGTATCACTTCCGTAATTTTTTATGTAAATTAAAAATTCAATATTGCCATTTGTACCCTTAATTGGAGAGTAAGTGACATCAACGATATTTAGTTTTAAATCTTTAGCTAAGTTATAGATTTTTTCCAAAACTTCAATATGTACACTTCTATCTCTAACTATACCCCCTTTACCTACTTTTTCTTTGCCCGCTTCAAATTGTGGCTTAACAAGAGCTACAATACTTGAATTATCAGACATAAGTTTCTGTGCCACTGGCAATACAAGTTCTAGTGAAATAAAAGAGACATCTATAGATATAAAGTCTATTGGCTCCTTAATTAAATCAAAATCTAGATAGCGAATATTAGTTTTTTCCATAGAAATAACTCTATCGTCTATTCTTAGCTTATAATCAAGTTGATTATAACCCACATCAATTGCATAAACTTTTTTAGCACCATACTTTAACATACATTCTGTAAATCCACCAGTAGAAGCACCAATGTCGACGCAATATTTATCATCTAGACTAATAGAGTGTTTTTTTATCATCTTTTCTAATTTATGACCACCACGGGATACAAAACTATCTTCCAAACCTTTAACTTTAAAAGTCACATCTTCTTTTAGTTGCTCGCCAGGCTTATCTATCCTCTGAGTCCCTACAAAAACTTTACCTTCCATGATAAATCTCTTGGCTTTTTCTCTTGAATCTATGACACCTTGTTCAACTAACAAAACATCAGCTCTTTTTTTTGCCATTAGTATCTCCTGTCAATCAAACTGTATACAAAATCTTTCAAAATATTTTCATTGAATTCTAAATCTTCAATGGCTCTAAATCCACTTTCAGTAATCTCCTGAATTTCACTTAGAAGTTTGTCTTTATCTTCAAACAAAAGCATATTTACTTCATTGCTTTCTGGATCAGAATTTTCATCTAAAATATCATCTTCATATTGATAAGCAAGCCCTATCAAACTGGAAAAACTCTTTAACTTAGATAAAATATCAACATCAACACCAGCAATAATTCCGCCAATTACAATGGAAGCTTCTATGAGTGCACCAGTTTTTAATCTATACATATTTTCACATATATCTTTACTATAATCATCGATATTTAGCTCTATATCTATAGATTGTCCACCAACCATTCCATTTACTCCAGAAGAATTAAAAAGATATTTCATCGCCTTTATTCCTTTTTTTATATCATTAATATCATCCAGTGAATCCAAATGCTTCGCTATAAGTTCAGAGGCCATATTAAGTAGTCCATCTCCTGCCAAGATAGCTATTGCCTCTGTATAAACTTTGTGATTAGTTGGTTTGCCACGCCTAAGATCATCGTTATCCATTGCTGGCAAATCATCATGTATCAATGAATAAGTATGAATAGATTCGATAGATGCAGCAAAAGGCATTATTTCGTCAAGATTTGGCTCATCACAAAATTCTAGATATGTCAATATACAAAGCAAAGGTCTAATTCTTTTTCCTCCAGAAAAAAGAGAATACTTCATGGATTCCAAAACTTTCTCTTGATTGTTTTGTTCATAATCTAGGGCAGAGTTTAAATATTCATTAAATTTTTCTGTTAAAACTTTAATATCTATCATCGTGTTTTTCCTTTAATATATCAGAATTTTCGTCAATAATATTTTTTACTCTTCCTTCATACTCTTTTAAAACATTGGAGCAATATTTATAAAGCTCGATTCCCCTTTCGTATTTATCAATGGACTCTTCCAAAGAAATGTTCTTTGACTCAAGCTCTCTAATTATTTGTTCCAACTCCTTAACTGAATCTTCATAATTCTTTTGCATCTAATCACTTCTCATCCTTATATTTTTTACAACTGACTCTACATTTCCATCTTTAAAAGAAACAGTAAATTCCTCTCCAACTCTTAAATCTTTAGCTGTAGTTATAGTTTTTCCGTCGCCATTTTTAAGTTCAATTTTACTTATTTTATTAAATTTATCATTTAAATTCATCAAATTATAACTCAGTGCCTTTTTATAATTTTTAAAAATATCATAAATATCTCTATTTAAAGTCCACATGTTTTCTCTATTATTTGAAATATTTAGTTTAATACTTTTATTTAAATCAAATAGAACTTTATTTAGATGTTTTTCACATTCTTTCATCCTAGATTTTTCAAAATTTAAAACAGATTCTATTTTATCTTCAGATAAATTATTTTTAAATGTATCTAATATTTTTTTTGATTTATAAACATCTAAAAGTATATTGTTTTCTCTCAAATTTTTTATATTTGAGTGGTTTCTAAATCTATTTTCACGCAAATTGGCAAGCATAAATCTATTTAAATAGTCCAAGCTGTATGATAAATAGCTTTCTGAAAAATTTATCTTAGATTCGAGATTTTTATTTAAATAGTAATTTTTATTTTTAAGATTTTTAAAAGAACTTTCAATATTTAAATTAAATTTTACTAAATTTATTTTAGATTTAAAAAGTTCACTTTTACTTGAATTCAATTTTTTTTGAATATCGAAGTCCAACCTTGTTTTTAAGGAATACAATAATCTTTCTTTTTTATTTACTAAGTCACTTGGATTTTTACTGGAAAGTTCATTATAAAAGCGTAAATTTAAGTATTTTTCTCTATAGAGTCTTTTATCCATAGAATTAAAAAGATTTGATACTAAGTCATTAAGCTCATTTATCAAATCTTTCTTACTTCCTGTAACAAGTTCTGTTGCATTAGTCGGAGTTGAAGCTCTAAGATCAGCCACAAAATCCGATATACAAAAATCAATTTCATGACCAATTGCAGATATTATAGGAATCTTGGAGGCAAAAATCTCACGAGCAAGATCTTCGTCATTAAAAGCTTGCAAGTCTTCGAAACTTCCCCCACCTCTAGTAATAACTATTGTATCAACATTTTTATTTTCGTTAAAAAATTTAATACCCCTTATTACTCCTTCACTCGCAAGTTTACCTTGAACAAAACTAGGATACAAAAATACATCTACTAAATTGTTTCTTTTATACAATATATTGAGTACATCCCTAATAGCAGCTCCAGTATCTGAAGTAATTAATCCGATTGATTTTGGATACTTTTTGATTTTTTTCTTATATTTCGAATCAAAAAGTCCTTCTGCAGCTAGCTTTTTCTTTAGTTTGAGAAAATCTCTATATAAATTTCCTTCACCATTTATCTCAATATCATCTACATAAAAATTAATTTGCCCTTCTTTTTCATATAAAGAAACTACGCCAGTAGCTATAATAGACAATCCTTCTTCAAGATTAAAATCAAAGTCTATTTTAGAACCATAAACTATAGCATTTATTCTTGCTTTTTCATCTTTTAGAGAAAAGTAAATATTTCCATTAGAGTGCTTTTTTAAATTAGAAATTTCTCCAATTACATTTATATTTTTAAGCAGGTAGTCCATATCCACTAGTTTTTTAATATAGCTATTTAATTCACTGACCTTTATAGCATTTTTTGACAAAATTAAAAACTCCTATAAATACTGCCCAAAATTCCATTTACAAATTTTGGAGAATCCTCAGTGCTGTATAATCTTGCAATATCCACAGCTTCATTTATTGAAACTTCTGGTGGGATGTCATCTTTAAATAAAAACTCATATACAGCTATTCTCAAAATTTGTCTGTCAACTTTTGCAAGTCTAGAAACAGTCCATCCTCTTAAATTTTCTTCAATTGTTTTATCTATTTGATCAAGATTTTTAATTAAATCAGGTACAACACGATTAATATAATCGAGCTCGTCGCCTAAAAAATCATTATTTTGAATAAATAGATCTAAATTTTTATTTGAATAATCGTTGCAAGCTTCCATCGCATACAATAGTTGCATTGCTCCGATTCGCGCATTTTTCCTACTCATTTTAATAATTATTCTTGAGTTTTAACTGCAATACCGTTTATATGAACATTAATTTCAACAACATCAAAATCAGTCATATTTTCTATTGCTTCTTTAACAGTTTTTTGAACTCTTTCACTTAGTTCTAAAACCTTAACTCCATATTCTATAGTTATATATATATCAACTACAGTCTGTCTTTCACCTATATTTACTTTCACACCTCTGTTGATATTTTTTGTATTTAAAATATCAGACATTTGTGATTTGAAATTTGTTGAAACTTTTACAACGCCTTCAACATTTTCAGCGGCAACAGTAGCTATAGTTGCAATAACATCATCTGAAATTTTTATTTTTCCTTCTGTTATATCTTTATCTATTAAATAATTATCCACAATGACACCTCCAGATTTAATAAAATAATTATATCAAATTGTGTGTTTTTTATCAATTTAATGTGTCTTTAAGAAGTTTAGATGCTTTTAATTTATTTGTTTTTGATAATTTTTGTGGAGAATTTTAAAATATAAATATTTTATGCAAAATAAAAAGCCCATGTTGGGCTTTTTAATTAATGATTATTCTTCTATATCATTATCGTCTTCTAATTCTTCATCAAAAATATCTAGGCCATCAAACTCAAAGTCATCATCGTCGTCATATATATCATCATAAATATCAAAATCATCATCCTCGTAAACATAATCTTCAAGGTCAGATAAATCTTCTTCTATGATATCTACATATTCTTCAATATCTTCGCGATACTCAACCATTTCATCAATAACATCTTCTACGATGTCAATAAGTTCACTAAGAAGCTTTCCCTCATTAGTAGAAGTGTCAAGATCATAACCATCTGCAAGTCCCTTTAAGTAAGATATTCTCTTTAATAAATATTCCATAAAATCCTCCATGCACTAGAGCTTATACTCTTGACATATATTCTCCAGTTCTTGTATCAATTCTAATTACATCTGATATATTTATGAAAAGAGGTACATTTAATACAAAACCTGTTTCCACTTTAGCTGGTTTAGATCCACCACTTGATGTATCTCCTTTAACGCCAGGTTCAGTTTCAACAACCTCTAATTCAACAAAGTTTGGTGCAGTAACTCTAAACGGTTTTCCCTTATAGAAATTAATAGTTGCCATATCATTTTCTTTAATATAGTTAAGAGCTTCTTCAACCATATCTTTTTCTAGTGGAATTTGTTCGTAGCTTTCTTGGTCCATAAAGTAATATAACGCTCCATCTGAATATAGATATTGCATTTCTTTATTTTCTATAATAACTCTTTCAAATTTTTCTGATGGATTGAAAGTCATATCTTTTATTCCACCATTTAAAACTGATTTTATTTTTGTTCTTACGAAAGCAGCACCCTTACCTGGTTTAACGTGTTGGAAGTCTAATACTTCATAAACGTCACCATCCCATTCAAATGTAAGTCCCTTTCTTAAATCTCCTGCTGTAATCATATAAACCTCCTAATTAATATTGTTCTGTAAGGCAACTGGGTCAAATTGCACATAAAACGGCAATACATCCCTATACTTTTTAAGGATGTTCTCATTATATTCTACATTGGTATATGTATTTTTATCAGATAAATTTACTAAATAACCCTTTAAATTTAGTAATTTCGAAACACTTGCCCCTTCATTTAACACTATTATACCAAAAATTTTAAAATCGTTAAATATAACTTCATCATTTATTATTAAAAAAGTAGCAAAATTAAAGTCATCTTTTATTTCTAACTTGCCAGATTCTTGGACTATTACATCTCTATCGCCAATCAAATATATTGGAACTATGTCTTTTATCTCTTCTTTAGTATCTTCGTTAATATTTATCTTCTCTTCACATATATAAAAGTCTCTACCAATTTTTTTATATAAAAAATCTCCATTTAATCTGATTATATTATCACTTTCATTATAATTGTTAAATGCATCTTTCATTATATTAAGCTTTTTAGGTTTAACTTTATCTACTGTGATTATGCCGGATTTATCTTTGTAAAAATCGTTAATTGCACTTCCAATAAGAGTAGATTTTGTCTCAACATCTTTATATTTAACTTCTGAAAATAATATAACTCTATCGGGAAACTTTTTTGTCGATGACTTTTTAATATAACATTTATAAGAATCTAAATTTTCTGGAATAATTTTTGGATTTAAATTTTTATAATCTTCATCTGACAAATAAAAATTTTTAAAATCTTCTTCAAATTTATCATCAGAAACCAATATATTTATAAGAGATTCAGCCTTGTATTCAGAGTTAATTACATCTTCTTCTTTATAACTTGTAAAAGCGGACCTGTTTATATATGAATAGACAAAATAAAATAAAATCGACAATAAAGATATGAGTAAGATGACTTGTATGTAAATAATTCCCTTATTCTTTTTCATATTCTTTTGCCCTCATTGCGATAGATCTTTCATAAATTTTATTATTATCCTCTATCTTTATTTTTGCAACATTATCTACAACTACAATTGAAAAATCTCTACATTCATCTAGAAGTATATTTCGACTAGAAGAAGATATTTCATTAAAACTTAAATTATTTAAAGCTGCCACTTCTCTTTTAACTTGTAAACCATCTTTTACAAATGTTACGTATTTATATTTATTCTCCACTTCTCTAATGAAATAATATTTAGTACCTATTTTGGCATAATATTGTGAGAGATTTATCTCATCTTTTATGTATTCCATAGCATAATTTATATTATTATTCGAGTTGTTGTTCTCATATGTAGTAATCAGTGATTTATCTGTAACTTTAAGTATTGAAAAAAGTGACATAAGTATGATTAACGAAATTGCTATACCCATTACTAACTCAATCAGAGAATATCCCTTCATCCCATAGGTAAATTTCAAATTGTATTTCTTTTTGATCAGCTTTATTTTTTCCATGTAATATCACTTTATTTAAATCGCCTATTTTTTCATTATAAAGAGTTAATTCGTATCTATCATCTTCATCAAAGTTATTTTTAATTTCACCATAATGATAGTTTTTTGCAATAATTTCTTCAAAATTAGATTGTACATAATTTACGAATTCATCTTTTTCTTTAGCTCTCTCGTTATTCTCTAAAAGTGTGTATAAATTTGGAATTATAAACGTTGCTATAAGTCCGACAAGAACTATTGAAAATAAGACATCTATCATTATGTGGCCCTTCATTTTCTTATATGTCACAATTAATTTTCTCCCATAATTCTTAGATTTACTTTACCAGTCACTGGTTCAATCGTTATCTTATATTGCTTATTTCCAATAGTGTAAACTATTGTACCAGCAGAATTGACATTGTTTTTAAATGATGGTTTTCCCTTAGAGGTAAAACTTATTACAGACAAATTCGTCGATTCAAGATTTACTAATTTATTAAATTTAATCTCTTCACTTTTATCTTTAAAGTTAATAACATAACCATCATCTTTTATTTCTATGGATCCTTTATATCTGTGAATTTGTGAATATCTTTTTATTTCATTAATATTATATTTTAGTTCATAAATCTGGTTTTTAGCCTCCATTCTATCTGTTACTTTATAATTTATTCCTGAAACACTAAATAAAATTAGCATTATTGTAATTACTAGTACAAGTTCAATTAAAGTAAAGCCTCTAGTTTTCTTCATAAACATCTCTCAAATAAAATATAATCTGTGCATTGTCATTAGGTAAATAATAAAAACTTGATATATTATCTAAATTAAAATTTAGAGTATTCCATTCTCCAATTTTTATTTCATCTTCATATCGAAGGTACTTTCCATCTTCACTTTTTACTCCAAAGCTGCCATTATATTCACTTGGAATAAACAAATCTAATTTTAGTTCATCTGATTTTTCTAATAAATCTAAATACAAAAAATTATTTTTTTCTAGTTCTTCTTCATAAAAACTAATTATTCCAAACTCTTTAAATTCTGTAATATCGTCCCTTTCCTCTGTTTTAAAAATAGGTTCTAATTCTTTTTTATCTAAAATATTTTCTTCAAAATCTAAAAGTGTTGCGGCATTAAGCAGAGCTTTTTCATTTGGAATAGTTTCTCTTACATCTTTTAGTTCTTTTGCAGTAGAAACTTCTTGTTTTTTAATTTTCTTATTTGTAGTCTTGGAAATATTTTTATTATTTTTACTTTTTCCTGAATCTTTATTTCCTTTTGTATTCTTTATTTCTTTTATATTTGCGTCACTTTGTGAGTGAGTTTCTTTATCATTATTTAAATTTTCTTTTTCTTTTGTTATTTTATTTTCATTTGAAAAATATTCACTCTTTAAATCTTTATGTAGAATTTTATCGCCAGGTTTATTTGCAAGCAGTCTATAGCTAAAATTATTTCCGTCAGTTCTATTTAGCTCAATTGTCTTAAAACCATAATAGTCTATAAAACTACCTATTGTGTCAATATCTTTTAAAAGTTTCTCTCCATTTACCGCCAAGCTATTTTCTCTCATGTTTTTAGTAAGTGATATATTATTTTTTGATAAATTATTCTTATCAATAAAAAGCTTTAAATTTTCATCTTTAAAATCGTCGAGTCCGCTATAATCATAATTCATATTACTAGTTTTGCTCTCATTAATTTTATTATATAATTCTTCATAATTTGCCTTTCTAGGGGCAATAAGTGTTTTTGTTATAATTAGCTGAATCAATAGAAATAGAAGAACTGTACAAAGAACCTTTTCTCTTTTAGTTAACTTCCTCACATTAAATTTTTCGCTCAAAATATCATAAATATTCATTTAGATAATCCTCCGAATAATCTGCAAGAATTTGGTGGAGTTCTTTATCGGGATGTATTCCATCTAACAAATACTTTCCAATATCCTTTTTTTCTGATAAATCATAAAATGAAATAAGATTAATATAATTTTTAGATTCCAAAACTTTAAAGAAATCATTTAACTCGAATAATTTCGCGTTTACAGAATTAAATTGTTCAAAATATCTCAAGCTTTCTGAAACAGTTTCAAAGCTAATTTTATACGGAGAACAGAAAATTATCCTTGCATTAAAAAGCATGAGCATCTTTATTATATCGACAATATTTGAGATAACTCTATCAATTGAATATCCATTTAAAAAATCATTCATACCTATGTGAATTAAAAATACATCATAAGATTTGATATTTTTTAACTGATTTAAAAGTTCTCCACTCGTTAAACCATTTACTCCGTAATTATCAATGTCAAATCCCTTTTTTTGTAAATAATAAATAAGTGATTTACCATCAACCATATAACCAGCAAATATTGAATCTCCCAAAGCGCACATTTTCATCTCAATCACCAAATATATTTTTTAATTCTCTGCCACTATTTTTCCTTGAGATTTCAAGTAACCCAAGATTTGTATAATCTAAAAATTTGATGTTTTCATCTTCAAAAAGTTTTTCTTTAAATTTACTTAAAACATTAACTTTGTGGCTCTTTTTCTTCATCTTTAATAAATCAATAATTATTATTCCAGATATATTTCGATTGACAATTTGATTAAAAATCTCATCAATAACCTTTGTATTTACTTCATAAGAAGTATTTTCAAAGTTTTTGCCACTTTTTGAATTGTATTTAAATGTATCGATGTCAATTACAGTTAAAGCTTCCGTTTTTTCAATTATAATTCTAGGTCCACTATCTAAAACAATATTTTTATCAAAAAAAGTCTTGTATTTACTAATAATTTCATCTTTGTATTTAATAGAAAAACTATCGTCAGAAATTATATTAAAATCACTATTTTTATAATCTTGATTTGTAATAATATCCATACCTTTAGGATAATTTTCTAAAAAGTCCAAAACCATATCTCTTTTATACAATAGTTTTGGCACTGGAAGCTTATTGTCTTCACTTTTGATTCTTTTTGCTCTATCTATTGAAGTCTTAAGATAGCTAAAAAATTCTTTATGATCTAATTTCTTGGCTTCAGTCCTAATCAAAATTCCAACATCTTCATTATTTACAATTTTTAAAACTTCTTCTCTAAATTTATCTTTAAAATCATCTTCAAGTTTTTTAGAAAATTTTACGAAGTTTTCAAATGGAAATACCACAAAGTATCTTCCAGGAATAGATACATCAAGAGACAGTTTAACACCTTTATTTTCTGGCTTTTTAATAACTTGAAGAATCTTGATTTCAGATTCTTTTACATCTTCATTCTTTTTAAGTTGTAAAAAGCCAGTATTTTCGCTTCCAATATCAACAAAGGCAGCATTCAAATCTCTATCTATATTTTTAATTCTTGCTCTATAAATACTGCCAACATCGTCATCTGCGATATCTACAATTCTAAGTAGTTTTTTATCTTTTACATATCCCATAAGCATTACATCAAAGTCTATAAATAGATAGTCTTTAAAATCACTTTTTAAATATTTTTTGGAACCAAGTCTTTGAATCTGCATTTTTATTTTCCTTATTTGTGCCTTTAAGTTCTAAATAATCATTACCAAGCTCAAAATCTTCTTTATTAATAAATTTAACTAAATTGTCTAAATCTTTAGATTTAAAATCTTTAAAATTATTGTCATAACCTACTATGTTAATTAATTTTGCAAGTTTTAAATTGTCTTTAAAATCTTTAAATTCGTCCACATTTAATTTGGAAATTTGATTTAAAAATACACCTATTTTTAATTTTTTATTTGTTTTAAAAGAATCAAAAACTATCTTTTCAACATTTCTCTTAGATATTGCACTCGAATTTGAAACAATTACTAAATAGTCCAATATTTTTCCAATCTCTTTTAAATATAAAGTATTTCTTGGAAGATCAACAATTATATTTTCATAATCTAAAGAGCGAAGTTTCTCTTCTAAACTAGAAATATTAAAATCAGATAGTTCTCTACTTTGACTTGACGCTATAAAATCAAAGTCCTCTGTATTTATAATTGATAAATCTTTATCTAAACCTTCTGAAAAATCATATATATCGTAAATGATGTCACTTTTGTCAATTAAAATATCTATAGTTCTAAACCCATTATTAAAATCTATAAGTAGTGTATTTTCTAATTCTTTTGATAAATCTAAACTGAGGCTTGTGGAGCCAATCCCGCCTATTGCGGGCACTATTCCTATTATATTCATTAAATTAAACCCTTCTCTAAAAAACTGTAGTAAACGTTATCGCCAATTATAATGTGATCTACTATTTCAATTCCCAAAATCTCAGAAGATTTTACTAAAGTATCGGTAAGTTTTAAATCCTCCTTAGAAGGCGTTGGATCGCCTGTTGGATGATTATGTAAAAGAATTATACTGTGAGCATTATCTTCAATTGCAGCTCTAAAAACTTCTCTTGGATGTACTATAGTCATATTTACTGTTCCTTTTGAGATTTCTCTTATATAATTAATTTCCTTTTTAGTATTTAGCGTAATAATTTTAAAATGTTCAGACTTTAAAACACTCATCTGACTCATGACATAACTTGCTGCAATAGATGGAGAAGTTATTCTAATCTTAGTGTCATACTGAGACTGAGAAAGTCTCACTCCAAGCTGCACTGCCGCCATAATCATAGCAGCTTTTGCTTCTCCAATTCCCTCAACTTTCATCAAATCTTTTAAGCTTGCATTCTTAAGCGCGTTTAGGCCATCTCTATCATGTTCTGATCTCATGCTATTAAAAATATTTCTAGCTATGTCTATGGCATTATCGCCTTTTTTAGAACCAGTTCTAATTATAAGTGCAATAAGTTCTGAGTTTGATAAAATTTCTGGACCGTACTTAATTAATTTTTCTTGCGGCCTCTCATCTTCAGGCATCTCTTTAATAGTATATTTAACTATATTAGTCTCTGACATTTAACACCTCATTAAATCAATATCAAAAAGTATCTTTAAATCATCATTAATTTTAGAAATTGGAAGCCCAACAACGTTAAAATAATCCCCATTAAACTTCTCAATCAGTAAAGATCCTTTGCCCTGAATTGCATAGCTTCCAGCTTTGTCTTCATATTCACAAGTATCTAAATAATTATCAATATCTCTATCACTTAAACTTTTAAATTTAACTTCCGTCTTGACACAGTTTAAATATTTTATATTTTTATCCAATAAAATTAATGAATAGCCACTATACACATTGTGAGTCTTTCCACTCAAGAACTCTAACATTTTTTTAGCGTCATCTCTATCTTTAGGCTTACCTAAAAGTTTTCCATCGAGTTCTACAATTGTATCACAAGATATTACAATAGAATTTATATTATCTTTTGCGACACTCATACCTTTTTCGAAAGCGAGAGCCATAACTGTAATATCTGCTTTAAAATCATTATCTTTAATTTCTTCTACATTTGATTTAATTATTTTAAAATCGATAAATTGTTCTAAAATTTCTCTTCTTCTAGCTGATCCTGATGCCAATATAATTTCTTTCATTTAATTCCTCAAATTCCTAACATTGATATTTTTAACTATATAAATTGAACTCAAACCTACAAAAAATCCCGTAAATATTCCAAGTATCACCAAAATTGGCAAATACGCAAAAATAGTTGTTGACTGCATAATAAAGCTTGCAACCATAACTTGACCTAAATTATGAAAAAAAGATCCTATTTCACTTATGCCTATTAAAGACAAATACTTACTTAAATACTTATGAGAAAGTATCATAAAAATAGAACTTAGTATTGCACCTCCAAGTGAAAAGAAAAAGCTAGACACAGCTCCAGTTACAAGTGCCAAGATTATAGTTTTAAATATTGCTATAAAAAATCCCTCTTTATATCCAATTGCTACAATTGTAACAAGTACTACAATATTTGAAAGTCCAAGACGCGCACCTGGAATTGCCACTGGAAGAGGTATAACACTTTCAAATAATCCCAGCACAATTCCGAGTGCTGATAAGAGTGCTAAAAAAATTATTTTTTGATTCTTTTTCATTTTAAAATCAAATCCAATTCATTAGAATTATTGTCATTATCTGCAACAATTTTTACTAAGACCCTATTTGGAAGACATATTATATTATCTCCCGCATCTTTTATTTTGCCCATATGAATACAAATTTTGTCGCTGCAATTTGATTCGTACATATAGGCATATCCATCCTCTATCTTTACAATATTGTGGCCATATTTAGTATCTATAGTAATACTTTTATTTTGATTTGTTAAAGGAAACTCTTTATAAATTTTCCCATCAACTATTATCTGAACAGATTTATCATTAGAATTTATAGTCTTTTTTGTAGTTACAAAATAAATAGAAAGGGACAACACCAAAATAATACCTATGACGATAAAGTCACCAATTTTCATCTTCTTCATAAAAATATTATAACATATTTAAAATTTTATTTATGTTAACAATATCTATAAAAAAAGCCGCTTATAAAAGCAGCTTATTATTTGATATTTATTAAATTTTTCTTGTTTAAATTATTTAAAACATTTGTAAGTGCAAACTTGATGTGGTAAAAAGAGAGTCCTCCTTGAAAATATACATAGTAAGGTTCTCTCATTGGTCCATCGGCTGAAAGCTCTATAGATGAACCCTCTATAAAATCTCCAGCTGCCATGATTACTTTATCTTCATATCCAGGCATATCCCAAGGCATTGGTGTAAATACTGAATCGACAGGAGAAGAAAACTGAATAAACTTGCAGAATTCTTCTAAAATTTTCGGATCTTTTAATTCAATTGCAGTTACAATATCACTTCTCTTATCTTCTGTACTTGGAATTGTTTTAAATCCCAGTCTTTCAAAACATTTTGAAAAGAGCATTGCCCCTTTTATTGCATCCTCAACAATTTTTGGTGCCATAAAAAGTCCTTGCAGAATTTGTCTTGTCATACCAAATGTGAGACCACATTCTTTTCCTATTCCTGGAGCAGTTAAAAAACTTACTGCCCTATCAATGAGTTCTTTTTTTCCAACTATATAACCGCCAGTGTAGGCTATTCCGCCACCTGGATTTTTAATGAGTGATCCCGCCATAATATCAGCACCAAATTCTGTAGGTTCAAAAATTTCTGTAAACTCTCCATAGCAATTATCTACAAAAACTAATAGATCACTCTTTACTTTTTTTATTTCAGAAATTGCGTCTTTAATTTCTTTTACAGTAAATGCACGTCTATTTGAGTAACCAGTTGATCTTTGCAATATAGCAAGCTTTGTATTTTCTTTTATATTATCTTTAATAGCAGAAATATTTATTGAATTATCATAAAGTAAAGGTATTTCTGAATACTCTATTCCAGAATTAATTAAAGAGTCAGGGTCATCTCCACGTATTCCTATAACTTTTTGTAAAGTGTCATAAGGCGTTGCTGTTATAGAAAGAAGATGATCTTTACTTTTAAGAATAGATCTAAGTGCAAGAGAAATAGCATGCGTCCCAGAAACTATATTGGCCCTCACAAGAGCATCTTCTGTTTTAAATACATCTTTAAAAATTGCCTCGACTTTATCTCTTCCAACATCTCCATAGCCATATCCTGTTGTCCAATTAAAGTCAGTGGCTTGAAGTTTTTCATCTTGCATTGCCTTTAATATTTTTATTTGGTTATATTGTTCTATATCCGATAATTCTAAAAATTTATCTTGAAGTGAATTTTCACATTCATTTACAAATTCCACTACATTTCCATCGATATTATATAAATCGTTAAATAAATCTTTATATTCTTTCAAGTCTTTCTCCTATATAGTCTTTCATTTCCTCTAATACATTTTTATCTTCTGCGTCAAACCACTTAATTCTTTTGTCTCTTCTAAACCAAGTTAGCTGTCTCTTTGCATAGTGTCGCGAATCTTTTTGTATCTCGTCTATAGTATAATCTAAATTGCAACTTTCATTCAAATAGTCAAAAATTTCTCTATACCCTATTGCTTTCATTGATTGTGAATCTCTATTTAGGTTGTATTTTTCAATTGCACATTTTGCCTCATCAATAAGGCCCTTATCTACCATATCCAAAACTCTTTTATTAATTCTTTCATACAGTTTATCTCTATCCATATTTAGACCGAGATATATTAAATTATAATCACTATTTTCTTCTCTAAATTTATTTCCCTTTTCTTCACCATTTTCAATAATCTCAAGAGCTCTAATTATTCTCTGATGATTATTGGGATGGATTTTTTTAGCTTCTTCTGGGTCTAATGTTTTTAATTTATCGTGAAGAAAATCAGAGTGTTCATGTTTAGAAATTTCAATTAATTTATTTCTATAATCATGATTTTTGGTAGTATTTGCAAATTCTAAATTATAAACTATAGAATTTATATAAAGTCCAGTGCCACCCACTAACATTGGCACTTTGTTTCTGTCATTTATATTAGTTATTAATTTTTTTGCTTTCTCCTGAAATTCTGCAACAGAAAAATCCTCATCAGGATTTACAATGTCAATCATGTGATGAGGTATATCTGTATTTTCTAAAGAAATTTTTGCAGTTCCTATGTTTAAATCTCTATAAATTTGCATCGAATCAGAAGAAATAATTTCACAATTAAATTCTTTTGCCAAATTTAAAGAAATTTCAGTCTTTCCAATCCCTGTTGGTCCCGTCAGAATTATTAAATTCTCCATTTTTACTCCCTTAAAAATAATTTAGCAATGTTTTTCTTTGACATATCTATAATTGTTGGCCTACCATGAGGACAAGTATATGGATTTTCACACTGACTCAAATCATGAATCAAATTTTCTACTTCTATTTGTGAAAGTTTGTCATTCGCTTTTACTGCTCTCTTACAAGCCTTTTTCATTATCTTATATAGATCAGCCTCATAATTTGAAGAAATATTTTTATCTAGAGAATCAATTATATCTCGTATAAAATTTACATAGGTTGGAAGTCCAAATATCATTGGAACTTCTCGAAGTACTACTGAACCATCTCCAAAATTTTCAATATCAAATCCCAAATCTTTAAAAATTTCTCTGTGTGATTCCAACTTATCAAATTCTATAGGATTTAATTCTATTATTTCAGGCTTAAGGAGAATTTGCGAAGAAATTTCTTCCTCTAAATAAAGTTTTCTGTATCTTTCATACCAAACTCTCTCATGAGCAGCGTGTTGATCTACTATATAGAAAATATTCTTATCTTTATCTTCTAAAATTATATAAGTGTCAAAAAGAACCCCAACGATTCTAGAATATAATATCTCTGTATCAATTTTTTTATCAGAAATATCTAAAAAGCTAGTTTCACTAACCTCATTTTCACTTTTATCATTATCTGTACCTATTTTTTCTTCGTGACACTCACTATCTGATAGATCATCATTTGTAGATCCATCTAAAAATATATTATCTTTAACATCAGGTTTAAATAATAGCTCCGTCTCTTTAACAATATCATCGTCACTATAATCTTTAAATTCTATTTCGTGATTTTCATCAATTTCATAAGTTGAACTATCTTCATCATCAAAAATATCAAACACATTTAGGGGCTCTTTCTTATCTTCGACTTCGATTTCTCTAATGCTCCTATTCGGATAAATAGCATCATCCACAATTTCAGTAATAAGTGCTAAAAGTGTGCGTAAATCATTAAATTTTATTTCATTCTTTTTAGGATGAATATTCACATCAATTAAGTTTGGAGGAATTTCCAAAAACAATACAAAACATGGATATCTGTTTAGAGGTATTAAAGATCTGTATTTTGACTCTATCGCTTTTGATATATCCAAATTTTTTATATAACGGCCATTTACAAAAATATATTGATTGTCTCTAGTCGATCTAAATAATTTATTGTTAGAAAAATAACCATGAATTTTATAGTCTTGAGATTCAAAAGATCCTTCAACTAAATTAGCAGCAATTTCTTTTCCAAGTACATTAAAAACTCTATTCGTATAATTATCAGTAGCTGCGGCACTCAAAATATTTTTACCATCTTTAATTAAGTCAAAAGAAATATTTTTATTTGAAAGTGCAATTTTATTTACTGTATCAATTATATTATTTATTTCACTCGAGTCTTTTTTTAAAAACTTCTTTCTAACGGGTGTGTTGTAAAATACATCTTCAACAATAAAAGTAGTACCCTGTGGCATTCCAATTTTGTTTTTCTTAATGATTTTTCCGTTTTCAACAACAGCCATTGTTCCAGCAAGCTCATCTTCTGTCTTGGTCATAACTTTCATCTTTGCAATTGTAGAAATACTTGCAAGTGCTTCACCTCTAAAACCGAGTGAAACAATTCTATCAAGGTCATCTATAGTTCTAAGCTTTGATGTGGAGTGTCTTAAAAATGCATTTTCAATATCTTCTTCCATAATTCCAGAACCATTATCAGAAATTTTTAAATAATTTGTGCTCTCTTTTTTTATTTCCACAGTTATTTTGTCAGCACCAGCATCGATGGAATTTTCGACAAGTTCTTTAACAATTGAAGCTGGATTTTCTATAATCTCTCCCGCTGCAATTCTTGATATTGTAATGTCATCTAATAATTCTATCTTCATAATAACTCCTTAGAATCTTCAATAATTTTATTTAAAATATTAAATGCCTCCATTGGATTTATATTTAAAATATCTAATTCTTGAAGCTTATTTATAAATTTGTAGGCTTCAGGATCTCTCTTTTTTTCATTATTAGTATTTTTAGTCGAAATTTTATAAGTAAGATCGTCCTTATCTTTTTCAATTTCTTCTAAAATATCATTTGCCCTATCTATTATTGACGCCTCAATGCCCGCTAGTTTAGCAACATCTATTCCATAAGAATTATTTGAATAACCTTTTATTATTTTTCTAAGGAATATGATGTCGTCATCCTTTCTATCCACTGCAATAGTTAGATTGCTTATATTAGGATATTTATCTTCCAGATAAACAAGTTCGTGATAGTGTGTCGCAAAAAGGGTTTTAGCTTTTATATTTTCTGCAATATATTCGATAATTGCATTTGCAATTGAAATGCCATCGAATGTGCTCGTTCCCCTACCTACTTCATCGAGTATTAGTAGTGATTTTTCAGTAGCATTGTCGATAATATTTGCAACTTCTTTCATTTCGACCATAAAAGTTGATTCGCCCATTGCCAAATTGTCACTTGCACCAATTCTTGTAAAAATTCTATCTACTATTGAAATATCTGCACTTTCGCAAGGCACGAATGAGCCAATGTGAGCCATTATAACAATAAGTGCAACTTGTCTCATGTATGTCGATTTACCAGCCATATTTGGACCTGTGATTATATGAATCATATTTTTATCGAGGTCAAGCAGTGTGTCATTTGGCACAAAAGTCTCATCTAAATTTTTAGTTTCGACTATTGGATGCCTTCCGTCTTTTATTTTAATGAGTCCTTTGTCATTAATTTTTGGCCTAACATAATTATTTTTAGCTGAAACTAAAGATAAAGATATGATTGAATCGAGTTCAGAGAGTGAATCCGCAAGCATTTGTATATATTTTATTTTACCTGCTATATAATCTTTTAAATCATTGTAATACTTATACTGAATCGCAAGAGCTCTTTCCTTTGATCCAATCAGCTTAGACTCCATCTCTTTAAGTTCAACTGAAAAAAATCTTTCAGATCCAACGAGAGTCTGTTTTCTAATATAATCTTCTGGAACACTGTCTAAATTAGACTTTGTAACTTCAATAAAATATCCCAAAATCTTATTATATTTAATCTTTAAATTTTTTATCCCAGTGCGCTCTTTTTCTTTAGATTCGAATTCGATTATCCAATTCTTACCTTTTTCAGATAGAGAAAAATATTCGTCAAGTTCTTCTGAAAAACCTCTTTTTAATATTCTATTATCTTCAAGAACAATCGGCGGATTATCTATAAGCATTTCGTCTATTTTATTGTATAAATCTTCTAAATTTATAATCTTTTTTGAGAAATTAGATAAAGTTTTTGTTTCAGATTTTTCTAATTCTCTCTTTATCTCAAGTGATGCGCTTATACTTTTTTTAAGAGAAAATATTTCTCTTGGATTTATAGTATTATTTGAAAGCTTAACAGCAAGTCTCTCGATATCATATACATCTTTTAGCAAATTGATAATATAATCTTCGAATAATAAATTATTGAGAAAAGCCTCTACTAAATCCTGTCTTTTAGTTATTTCTTTAATGTCATTTAAAGGAGATTCGACCCATTTTTTTAATTTTCTACTGCCCATTGCAGTAGTACACTCATCTAAAACTTCAAGAAGTGAACCAGACTTTTTAAAAGTATTTAAACCCTTTAAAAGTTCTAAAGTTCTCCTGGAATTTTCATCTATCATGAGATAATTTTGATTATTATAAAAATTAATCTTATTAATATGTTTAAGATTAATTTTTTGAGTGTCAAATAAATATTTTAAAATCATATTTAGAGATTTAAAATCTTTTTTATTTTTATTTTCTATGAGATCATTATATGATTTAAAGAAATCCTCACTAAAATGATCTTTTAGATCTTCTAAATATATTTGTGAAATTTCTTCTTCTGATATAGTATTTAAATAATATTTATTTGATAAAGAATTTTTACTTTTTTTAAATACATATATATCGTTTATTAACAACTCATTTGGACTTATTCTAGAAATTTCATTATTTAAAAAACTGATAAGACTATCTCTATCCATAAAAACTTTATTAGTAAGATAAATTTCACCAGTAGAATAATCTACATAAGTTAAATCAACGCTATAATTTTTTACATAAACAGATAATAAATAGTTATTCTCATCGCTTTTTAAATATTCGTTATCAGTAAAAGTACCTGGCGTAACTATTTTTGTAATTTCTCTTTTAACTATTCCTTTTGCAGTTTTTGGATCTTCTACTTGATCACAAATTGCAACTTTATACCCCTTATTAATAAGTTTAGATATATAATTATTTGCAACATGATAAGGAACACCACACATAGGTGCTTTTTCTTCAAGTCCAGCATCACGTCTAGTAAGCGTGATCTCAAGTTCTCGAGATGCAGTTAAAGCATCTTCAAAAAACATTTCGTAAAAATCGCCAAGTCTAAAAAACAGTATTGCGTCTGGATTTTCATCTTTTACAGATAAATACTGTTTCATCATTGGCGTTAATTTACTTCTGTCCAATCTTCTCACCTTCTAGAGAAAAACTATTGGCATCTATAATTTTAACGTCAACAATCTTTCCTATATCTTCTCTACTTCCTTTAAAATTCACAAGCTTAAAACTTTCTGTTCTTCCTGAGACATAATCATCTCTTTTTTTAGAAATGTCTTCAACGAGAACTTTTTGAGTTTTTCCTATTAAAGATTTATTTTTTTTCTCCTGAATTGGATAAAGTACATCCAATAACCTTTCAAATCTCTCGTGTTTTACTTTATCTGGAACCTGTGTCATTTTAGCAGCTGGAGTATTTTCTCTTAAAGAATAGATAAAAGTAAAAGAAGTGTCGTATTCAACTTTTTTACACAAATCTAAAGTATCTTCAAAATCCTCTTCAGTCTCCCCTGGAAAACCTACCATTATGTCAGTCGAAAGGGCGATATCTGGGTTTACTTTTTTTACTTTCTCTATAGTTTTTAGATAATCTTCTTTCGTATATTTTCTATTCATTCTCTTTAAAACATCAGTGGAACCAGCTTGTACTGGAAGATGTAAAAAGTTGCAGAGTTTATCTAACTTTTTAAAGGACATAATTAACTCATCAGAAATATCTTTAGGATGAGATGTCATAAATCTTATTCTTTCAAGGCCATCTATATCATTTATATCTGATAGTAAATCTGAAAATGTATAGTCATAATCCAAACTCTTTCCATAAGAATTCACATTTTGACCAAGTAGAGTAACTTCTTTTGTTCCATTCTCAACTAAATTTTCAATCTCTCTTATTATATCCTTTGGATTTCTACTAGTTTCGCGTCCTCTAGTATATGGAACTATGCAATAAGTGCAAAAATTATTACATCCATACATTATATTTACATATGATTTAAAACCATAAGCCCTAATAGCTCCAATTCCTTCATCTATTCCAACTGGATTTTCTTCAATGTCCATGGAAAGTTTTTTACCATTAAAAGATGAATAAAGAAGTTCTGGCAATTTCCAAATATTATTTGTGCCAAAAATTATATCTACATTTGGAAATTTTTCTATAACATAATTTCTTGACTCATCTCTTTGCATCATACAGCCACAAACTGCTATTTTTAAATCTTTCTTTGAATTCTTTAAGTTTTTTAAATTACCCAACTGTCCATAAACTTTATCTTCAGCAGAATGTCTAACAGAGCAGGTGTTTAATATAATTAAATCTGCATCTTTAATATCGTTTACTTGGTTATAACCCATTTTTTCTAAAAGCCAAATAATTTTCTCTGAATCGTGCTCATTCATTTGGCATCCATGAGTTATTACAATTGCATTTTTTTTATCTATATTTTCTTTAATAAAGGCCATGCGTTCATTGACGTTGTCCTTTAAATCCTTAATTAAATCTGAATTTGTCATTTTATTCCTCATTTCATTATTTAATTATACATTATTTTGAGGTAAATAAAAGAGTATGTCATAGACATACCCTCAACCTAAAATTTCATTTAAATACCTAGCCACATATACTCCAGATGCCGATGCTTGGGAAAGTGAATGAGTAGCTCCTCCACCATCTCCAACTACAAAAAGACCTTCCTTTACAGTTTCAAAATTATTATCGGTCTTTACTTTTGAATTATAAAATTTCACTTCTACTCCATATAAAAGAGTGTCGTCATTTGCAGTTCCAGGAGCAATTTTATCTAGCGCATAAATCATCTCGATGATTGAATCGAGTTGTCTTTTTGGTATAACTAAAGATAAATCTCCAGGTGTAGCCTTTAAAGTTGGAACAGTAAAACACTTTTCCATCCTTCTCTTGCTTGACCTTCTGCCCTTTACCAAATCTCCAAACCTCTGCAATAAAACTCCTCCACCAAGCATATTAGAAAGTCTAGCTATAGACTCTCCATATTCGTTAGAATCTTTAAAAGGTTCTGTAAATTTATTGCTAACTAAAAGGGCAAAGTTTGTATTTTCAGATTGAAGCGATGGATCAGCATAAGAATGTCCATTTACTGTTATAATTCCATTTGTATTCTCAGCTACAACTTGTCCATATGGATTCATACAAAATGTTCTAACTAGATCATTATAAGCCTTGGTTTGATAAACTATTTTTGATTCGTATACAGCATCAGTTATGTGTTTAAAAACTTCTGCTGGCAGTTCAACTCTTACTCCAATATCAACTTGATTTGAAAATAATTCTATATTAAACTTTTTGCAAATTTTTGAAATCCATTTAGAGCCACTCCTTCCAGAGGCTAAGACAAGTTTTTTACAAGAATAAGTTTCGCCCTTATCTGTAAAAACTTTATATCTTCCATCTATAAAGCTCACATCTTCAACAAATGTATTAAAAATCATGTCGACGCTATCTTTAGTATATTCGTAAATTTTTTCTAGAATTTTTACATTCCTATCTGTTCCAAAGTGTCTTACTTTTGCATTTAAAAGATGCAAATCATTTTTTAGAGCGAGAGTCTTTAAACCAGAATTTTTTGTTTGATATAACTTAGAATTTCCTCCGTCAAAATCAAGAAGCACATCATCGACATATTCCATAAGCTCTAGAGATTTCTCTCTACCTATATATTCGTGCATTTGACCGCCAAATTCTGTCGTAATATTATATTTTCCATCGGAAAGTGTGCCAGCGCCACCATATCCATTCATAATATTGCAAGGTTTACAGCCTATACAATTGTCGACTTTGCCAAGTTTTATTGGACACTGTCTGTTATAGATTACATTTCCCTTATCTATTACGAGAACTTTTAATTTAGACTTGAGTTTTTTAAATTCATATGAAGCAAAAACTCCGCTAGCTCCAGCACCAACTATAATTACATCATAATTCTTCACAATTATACCTCTTTTATTTATTAATTCTATCTATAAAATCTTTAAATCGAATTGGAAATTCATCCTGAATATCTAAAAGTTTTCCAGTTATGGGATGATTAAAAATTAACCTGTTTGAATGTAAAAGTTGCGTATTTACATTCCATTTATTTTTATGTCCATAAACTAAATCACCAACTACAGGATGATTTATATATGAAAGGTGAACTCTTATTTGGTGCATTCGTCCAGTTTTTATGTTTACATCAAGTAGCGCTAAATCACCTAAATCTTTAATTACAGAAAAACTAGTGTAAGCATCTTTTGAATTTTTATTTGTCACTTTCATCTTCGTCCTATTATTGGGATCTCGCCCTATAGGTCTATCAATTTCGCCAAAATTATCAGGCACACCATGAACTATCGTAAGATAATGCTTCTCTAGCTTATGATTTTTAAACATTTCTACCAAAGCAAAATATGCTCTAGTAGTCTTAGCTATAACCATAAGTCCACTAGTATCTTTATCTAGCCTATGAACAATTCCAGGTCTTAGTTCATCATAAGGATCTGGAAGGGAATTTCCAAACTGATATAATAAACCATTGACCAATGTGTTGTCAAGATTATCAGCTGTTGGCTGAACGACAAGTCCTATTGGTTTAGAAATAATAGCTAGATCATAATCCTCATACAATATATTAAAGTCAATTTTTTTAGGCACAAGTTTTATCTTATCCTCATATTTAACAGATATTACATCAGATAAATTTAAAGAATACCCGGCTTTTACAATCTCTTTATTAACTTTTATATCGCCTTTATCAATTCTCTTTTTAATCTGGGATCTATTCAGTTTCAAAAATTGTTCCAAATATTTATCGAGTCTATTTGATGCATACTCTTCTGTAACAGTAAATTCTTTATCTACCATGTTTATCACTTTTAGACATGCTAGTTGGATTTTCATAAAGAAGAATTCCAATGCATATAAGTATAGTGCCAATAACAATAAACATGTCGGCAAAATTAAATACAGCAAAATTATAATTAAATATTTTTACGCTAATAAAATCTACGACATAATGAAGTCTTATTCTATCAATAAAGTTGCCAATAGTTCCACCAATTAAAAGGCTTATGCTAAATAAATATATCTTTGGCAGTTTTCTATAATTTTTTATAAGATATATAGACAAAAATACTAATACTATTACTGTAATAATTGTAAGAAGACTTCTCGCACCTTGAAGTATTCCAAAAGCTGCTCCTCTATTTTCGACATAATAGAGTCTTAAAAAATTATCAATAAGCACCAGAGGTTCTCTATTTATGAGATAAGACTGCACTAAAAACTTACTAAATTGGTCTAATAATATTAAAATAATACTAAAAAGTACTACAAACATAGCTTCCTCCATTATTTATTGATCTTAATTCTAAGAACAATATTTCCTTTTTTTGTCTCTCTTAAAAACTCATCAATTTGAAATCTTCCGAATCTTCTTACAGAAATTAAATCTCTTTCGCTTACCTCTATATGTGATCTATCTTCAACAGAATAATTTACTTTTACTTCACGAGACTTAATTTTATTTTTTGACTGCGTTCTAGATATATTTAAACAGCCTGAAATCACATTATCAAGTCTTAAAGATGCTACAATAATATCCTTATAAATATACTCTATTTTTGGCAAATCAGAAACGTCATCTACTTTCTCAAGATTTATATTGTATCTTGAAATTTTATTTAAGTTAAATTCTATAAAATTAGAAATCTCATTTTTAACAAAAAAATAAGTGTATTTTGTACCTACTAAAATATCACCTATTTTTTTCCGCTCAATACCAAGACCAATGACAGAACCCAGTACATCACTATGTTTAATTGTAGATATTGATGGAAATCTAAAAATATCAATATCCTCTTTTAAAATATCAGTTTCATAACTTGGATAAATATAAATAATACAGTTTTCTGCTCTCTCGTGCGCTCCGTCTACTTCATAAGAGATTTCATCTGTAAATCTATTTAAAACAGATTTCGCCAAGTAGACCTCATGAGGATTTAAAAAATCAGTTGAAGTTTTTACATAATTAGTCAAAACTATATCTATCTTGTCAATTACTCTTCTGATTTCTTTTCTGTCATTTTCATCGGTTATGTGACTTATTAATTCATCTTTATTAAAGATTACCAAGGAAACATTCCATTATCTTTTAATTGTTCTTTTAATCCATCGATAGCTACGTTATATGGAGCCAAAATAAAAATGTCTTTGTTAACTTTTTGCATTTTGCCATCTAATGCATAAAGTGCACCACTTACAAAATCAAAAATTTGTCTTTTAACTTCTAAATCTAATTGTTCAAAATTTAAAACAACTGCTTTGTAGTCTCTAAGATCATCAACAATAAGAGGTGATTCGTCATATGAAAGTGGTTCATGTACTGTAATTACCATATTTTCATCAGGATTTGCCTTTACTTTATTTTGTTTTTTGAAAAAGCTTGTGTGAGTTGTATCTGGCGTATCTATAGATTCTGTTTCTCTAATTTCTTCGCCATAATCCTCATCATCGTAATCTTCATACTCATATTCATCAGCAAAACCAAAAATCTTCTTTAGTTTGTCCATAGTTTTCTCTGCCATAATATCCTCCTAATTATAATTTCTCTTACCAAATATTTTAGAGCCGATTCTGACCATATTAGAACCTTCTTCTATTGCAATTTTAAAATCATTACTCATTCCCATTGATAAGTACTTCATTTCTACATTATCATAACTTTTTGATCCAATTTTTTCAAACATGTCATTCATTTTCTTAAAACAATTTCGAATTAAATCTTCGTCTGAAGTATTTGGAGCAATTGCCATTAGACCTTTGATATTTATATTTTTAAAATCTACTAATTTTGAAATAAAATCTTCTGTTTCTTCGTATTTTATCCCAGACTTAGTATCTTCATTGCCAATATTTATCTGAACTAAACAGTCCACTTTAATATTATCGTTAGCTGCCCTTTTGTTGATTTCCTTAGCTAATTTTATTCTATCCAAAGAGTGAATTAATTTAACTTTATCATAAATATATTTAACTTTATTAGTCTGTAAATTCCCAATCATATGAAAATCAACGTCTTGAACTTCATCTATCTTGCTAGTAAGTTCTTGAACCTTATTTTCTCCAAAGTCTTTAATTCCCAAATCACTTATTTCTTTAATCATTTCCACTGGATGAGTTTTGGAAACAGCTATAAGCTTAACATCTCTATTAAAACGAGATTTAGATTTTGCGTCTTCTATCTCTTCTAAAACTTCTTTTAAATTCTTACTTAAATCCATGTGATCACCTCAATTTAAAATTCTTGATTCATCAACTGTCCTTGGATTTATTACTACAGCATCATTAACTGTAACAGTCTTATATGTCTTTTCACCAATTTGAATTACAGACTGTTTATTTCCTCTATTTATAAAAACAGATTCAGGTTTTTCACTTATAATTTCAACAGGAACAAATCTGACAAGACCTTTAATTTCTTGGACGAATACGCCAGGTAGTTTATCCCTTTCAATTACAGAAGATTTAGGAATTTCATAAACCTTTGTCTTTTCTACAACAATCTTTCCATCGTGTACCCTAGTGGGATACATATCTTCTATATATCTATCTAAATCAATTATAATTACAGCTTTATTTTTTGTCTTGTTTATGTTTTCAATTGTCCCATAAATCATTTTAGAATCATCCACTTCAATCTTAGCAATATCTCCAATGTGATAATTTTTAATCTTTGATATATTATCTACTGTGGCTGCAATCTTCCAATGAAAGTTATCGATTATCTTAAAAAGTGGGACGTTTTCTTTAACCTGAGAGTTCATCTCAAGCTTTTTAAAGTTAAAATCCTGTTTTAAATAGTTGTAATCAATTTTATTTAACTTCTTTATATCAAACTTATCTTCAGTTCCATCGACCTTATAAGACACAATACCTGAAAATTCCGCATTATAAGAAACATTGTATTTATCTATTGCACTTTCTAATTTCTTTTTTTGCATTAGAAGCTCAGATTCGCTTAAGTCCATATATTCCTTCAATTCTGAGGCGCTATATGTAACTTTGTTTTCCATGTTAAGTGAATCTATATCATTATATATGCTTTCATAATTTTTATCTCTTATTATTTCTTGAATTCCAGTATTAAATTTTAAACTATCAGAGTCTTCATTAGGTTCGATGCCTTTTTTTAAATCAAGTGCGGCATTAATTTTAGCTAGCTGATCTTTATATGAAGATACATCTTCCATTAGGTTTAAGTGACAAACTTCATAACCTACTGGAACTTTTTGCCCTTCACTGGCATTAAAAACAGCTACCCCTTCGCCTTTTGAATAATATACTTTTTCATTGTATATATTAAATAATTTTGTTTTAAAATCATCCTCATAAGTAGTAAGAGTAGGAAAAACTGTTTTGTAGTCGCTAAAAGTTCTTCCTCTTACAAATTTAATTATGAAGAGGATAATGCACAAAAGAAAAATTAAAGCTAATAATCTTCTGTAAAAAAATTTATTTTTCTTTTTTTTGGATTTTGTGTTCAAAATACCACCTAATCGCTATTATTATATCATAAAGTAAGACTTATTATATATTATTCGTAAAAAATTTGTTCAATTTCGTCTTTGCTTTTTCTTGTCATTAACTCTTCTACAGCTTTCATTGGCTCATAATTTTCGTATAATACTTTATACATCATATTAGTAATAGGCATTTCTATGTCTTTTTCTTTTGCTAACTCATAGGCTGCTACAACTGTCTTTATTCCTTCAACAACTTGACCAACAGTCTCAGATGCTTCTTCCATAGATTTACCCTCTCCTATTAAGATTCCAGCTCTTCTGTTTCTAGAATGCATGCTTGTACAAGTGACAATCAAATCTCCTATACCAGAAAGGCCATTAAATGTGTGTGGATCTGCTCCAAGAGACATCCCAAGTTTACTCATCTCATAAATTCCACGAGTCATAAGCGCCGCTTTGGTATTGTCTCCAAACTCTAATCCATCATTAATTCCAGCAGCTAAAGCAATGATATTTTTTAGAGCTCCACCCATTTCAACACCAACTAAATCACTATTAGTGTAAATTCTAAATACAGGAGTGGTAAATTCTTCCTGAATGACTTTTGCTTTGTCACTATCTTTTGACGAAACAACTACTGTAGTCGGTATATCTTTTCCAACTTCTTCTGCATGAGATGGGCCAGACAAAGCTACAAATGTATTATCTGGTAAAATCTCGCTAGAAATTTCTGAAATTCTCATGTGAGTCTTTTGTTCTAGTCCCTTAGATAAATTTACTATAATTGTATCTTTATTAACTTTATCTTTAATTTTTGTAAGTACCTCGCGACATGCAGAAGTGGGCACTCCTAAAACAAATACATCGCAATCATCAAGCGTATCATAAATATCAGAAGTTAAATAAACATCTCCATTAAAGATTGCACCGGGTAAAAATTCTTTATTCTCACGAAAGTTTTTAATATTATAAATAGTCTCTTCTTCTCTTATATAAAATTTAAGGTTGTGACCTTTATTGTAGAGAAGTCTCGCCATTGCCGTGCCCCAGCTTCCTCCTCCTGCAACAGTAATATTCATTTTCTACCTCCAATTTTGTTCTCATTTCCATTTATAATTCTTTTTATATTATCTTTGTGTCTGTAAATTCCAAGAACTGCTATAGCTATAATTATTGCTAAACTATATCCACCTAATCCAGAAAAAATACTGTAAATAATTATAAGCGAAATATAAAAAGCAATAGAACCAACTGACACCATCTTTGTAAATAATGTGAAAAATAGCCAAAATAAATAACAAATAAATGTTAATTTAAAATTAAAAAATGCAAGTGCGCCAAGCGTAGTTGCTACACCTTTTCCACCTTTAAAATTTCTATAAAATGGAAAATCATGACCCAAAATTGCTGCCAAAATTCCTAATGGAACAAATTTTTCTCCAAAAAAATAATTTATTAAAATAACAACTAATGCTCCCTTGAAAAAATCAATTATAAAAGTAGATACTCCTGCTTTTTTACCTAAAACTCTCATAGCATTAGTGGTGCCAAGATTTCCCGAACCATATTTACTTATATCTTTATTTAAAAATATATTTCCAATAATAGATGCTCCTGATATGCATCCAATCAAATAAGAAATAATAAATACGACTATATAAGTCATCACTTAACCCCGCGATTTTTCAAATCTAGTATTATTGGAGTTCCATCAAAAGAAAAAGTAGTTCTTATTTGATTTTCAAGATATCTAACATAAGAAAAATGAAATAATTCTTTGTCATTTACAAATAAAGTAAATCTAGGTGGTCTAACGCTCACCTGAGTTCCATAATAAAGCTTTCCTCTTTTCCCTTTATCAGAAGGTGGCTGATTAGCAAGAACAGCTCTATTTAATATATCATTTAAAACACCAGTTTGAATTCTATGATTATAATTGTTATTTACTATCTCAATTAAATCTAAAAGTTCATTTACTCTTTGACCAGTCTTAGCAGATATGAAAATAATTGGAGCATAGAATAAAAATCCAAGTTCCAGCCTAATTTGATTTTCAAACTGCTTCATCGTCTTAGTTTCTTTTTCTATTGCATCCCATTTATTTACTGCTATAATTATGGCCTTGTTATTTTCATGAGCAAATCCAGCAATCTTAGAATCTTGCTCTGTAACTCCAACAGTTGCATCTATCATAAGTACACAGATATTTGATCTTTCTATAGCCGTAAGTGTTCTAATAACTGAATATCTTTCAACTCCAGGTTCAATTTTTTTCTTTTTTCTAAGTCCTGCAGTATCCACAAAAATATATTCATTGTCTTTGTGTTTTATAACTGAGTCTATAGAATCTCTAGTTGTACCAGGTATATCTGTTACGATTGCCCTTTTTTCTCCAGACAAGTAATTGAGAAGAGATGACTTGCCAACATTTGGTTTTCCCATTAAAGTGACTCTGATTTTATCATCTTCAACTAATTCGTTAACAGGTGTTAGATCTTCCACGACTTCATCGAGTAAATCTCCAACTCCAATTCCCTGTTCAGAACTTATGCCAATTGGTTCGCCAAGTCCAAGTTCATAAAAATCATAAATATTATCTTTAGTTATTTTTGAATCAAATTTGTTTACAGCAAGAACAACTTTTATCTTTGTTCTTCTCAAAAAATTTGATATCTCCAAATCTGTAGGATTTATTCCTTCTGTACCATCTACTACAAAAATTATTACATCAGAAGTGTCAAGAGCAATATCTATTTGTGCTTTTATGCTCGACATAAACACATCATCATCTTTTAAATCTAGACCACCAGTGTCAACTAATAAAAATTTATAATTTAACCAAGAAGCTTCTTGATAAATTCTATCTCTAGTTACCCCCGGTGTATCTTCAGTTATTGAAATCTTTTTACCAACTATTTTATTAAATAAAGTGGATTTACCAACATTAGGTCTTCCAATTATTGAAACTATGGGCATTTCCATATAATCACCCCTATCTTAATTATTATAACAAATGCAAATTCTATATTCAATTTACTATTTTAAATTATTGATATTAATTTGAAAATGTTTTTATTTTTTAAATAAAATTCTGGCTTTACTTTTTATAATTGAGATTAACCTTTTTAAATAGTATAATTTAGTTGGTGATAGTATGGCAAAAGCTATAAACGACTTAAAAGAAGCAAAGGATCTCATGAATCTATCATTATTTGCTGGTGCTTTGCTAATTCAAAATGGTGCTGAAAGTTATCGTGCAGAGGATACAGTAGAAAGAATGTGTAAGTCTGTTTCCAATATATCTAGAGTTTCTGCATATGCTCTACCTTCAGCAATTTTTTTAACAATAGAATATGATGGTGAAACTCTAAGTAATTTTAGAAAAATAACTATCTCTGATACAGATATGAGTAAAATTGATAAGGTCAACTCTTTTTCAAGGAAATTTGTTGCTAAAGATTTTTCAATTTTAGAATCTTATGACATATTAAATGAAATCGATAGCACAAATGAAGAACCTATAAATTTACATTTTGGTGCTGCCATTGCTGCCCCTTTTTTTACTATATTATTTGGTGGAGTTATAAATGATTTCTTGCCTAGTATGGTGATAGGATTTTTGGCAAGTATCGTTTTGGCAAGAATTTCAAAATATAAATTATCTTTTTTTATGAATAATATTATTACTGCTTTTTTTATATCAATACTCGCAATATTTTCTGTAGAGATGAACATTGGGATAAATGCCGATTTAATAATAATTGGAGATATAATGCTTCTCGTTCCTGGCGTCGCTATTACAAACTCAGTTAGAGATATTATGAGCGGAGAATTTATAACTGGCGCAATAACTATGGTAAAAGCTTTTTTTATAGCTCTTGCGATTGCTTTTGGTGTTGGTCTTGGGCTTAAAATTACGGGGTATATATTATGAATTATTTTATAGAATTTTTTGTCGCTTGTTTTGGCACTTACGGTTTTACAATATTTTTTAAACTTCCGTTTAATGTCAGAAAAATTGTTTCAATTTTAAGCGGAGTTATTTGGGTTACATATAAATATTTGCTAATAAATACTGGGAATTATTTAACATCAGGACTTATAGCTTCAATTATTATAGGAGTGTGTTCTGAAACTCTAGCAATCTATATTAAAAAACCAGCTACAGTTTTTTCACTTCCATGCTTAATTCCGCTAGTTCCTGGAGCAGGAATGTACTACATTATGTATTACTTTATAGAATCTGATTATACTATGATGAGAACGTCTCTTATAAATACCATATTAACTACTACTGGACTTGCTCTTGGAATAATTTCATCGCAAGCAATATTTAGGCTATTTCGCCAATTGATTAAAGAAAAAAGGAACCTCGGATAAATATTCTGAAGTTCCTTTATTTTTATAATAAATTTTGTATAATTTTTGTTCCCGCAATAATTGTTCCAATTGTAGAACCAATATTTGCCATTATAACAACGAGAAGTGCCTTTAAGAATTTATTTTTAAACCAAGATTTCAATTTAAAAATATCCTCTGGGATATTATTTACATCTTCAACTGTCGGTTTTCTAACTGTGGCCTCAACAAGACCTGCAAACCAACCGCATGCAAGAACTGGGTTTACTGAAGTAAATGGCGCAACTACAAAAGCTGTCAAAATACTCAATGGATGCGCAAGACTCAAAATAGAAAACAAAGCTGCAAACAGAGAATTAAATATTATCCATGACTTTAACTGACTCATTCCAGTATTTATACTTGTGTAGAAAGAATAAACAATTAAAGCTACAATTAAAACCGGAATAATCCAAGGAAGAATTTTACTTCCAAAAGATTTTTCTGGAATTTTATTTAACTCGTCTATATCTTGTTCTTTAAAAATTTCTTTTTCAACACCTGGTGTGTGAGCAGCTCCAAGAACAGCTACAACTTTGTCCCCAGGAGCATTTTTAATATTATAAGCTAAATATTCATCTCTTTCATGTAAAAGAGTATTAGCAATTTGAGGATAAGTCTTTCCAAGATCATTTATCACATTTTCTAGATTGTCTCTCTTAATCAAATCAGATAATTCATCTTCTGAAACTTCTTCTTCATCATCTGCAAAAATTAAAGATACTGTCAACTTTATTTTTTCAAAAAACCCCATATGTCTCCAAATTCTTTTAAAAGTTGTCTGTATATCTCTATCTGCTAATACAAGCTCTGATCCCATTTTTTCTGCAGACTCCATGCCTTGTATCATTTCTTGGCCAGGTTTTGTTTTTAGTTTCTTTGCAATATTCTTTTGATAAGAGCTAAGTATTAAGTTTGCAATTAACATTGTGACTTTTTTTTGTTTTATCACATCTATAACATTTGTATTTTTCCACTTTTCTGGATCTTTTAAACTATTATATCTTCCCTCATCAAGTTCTATACACACTGAATCAGGATTTTCTTTCTCTATTGTTTCCTTAACTAACTTTGCACTCTCTACAGAAACGTGAGCTGTGGGTATTAAAATTATATCTTTGCCATTATAATTAATTCTTATTAAACTATCTTCCATACTTCTCCCTAAATATTTAAAGTTAATCAGTCAATTTTGTCATTAACTTCAAAAATTTTTCCATTATTTTTGTCAAAAAATGTAATATTTATTTCCTTGCTGTCAATTTTCTCACTCATGAGAACAAAATCATCTCGTTTTAATTGCCTAATGTCGTCATTCTTCGTCACATTTAGCCCCGCAACTTCTTTTGCATAAGAATTTAACATGTCAATACAAAAAGCATTCAAGTGATTTAGTACATCTAAATCTTTTTCTTCTAAAACAATTGACTCATCTTTAAGCAATTTATCTAATATGTCTATTCGACTATTTGTAAAATCATAAGAAGAGTCTATTCCATCATATATATTTTTATAAGTGTTCAAATAACGCTTATTTAAAGCTAATAGATATAAATTTCTCTTCTTTAATGTATCAGAATTTGAATTGTCATTTAAAAGTATCGACTTCGCTAAATAATTGTCACCATTTTCAATATATTCAATTATCCCCAAATTTTGGATAATGCTAAAATTATTTCGAGAAATCTTATAATTTAAATTCTCATTTATATAAGAATTAATGACGGTTGGTAAAAAAATAATATTGTCCTCACCATCCTGAGTATTCCTATCTGGATTAAAGAAAAACCCTTCAAGTGGAATAAAAGTATTTGCATTATCAAATCTAGAATAGTAAAAATCAAATTTATTATCTTGAAGTCTATTATAAGTATTTGAAAGTTCATTTTTTAGATCAGATATTTCAGCTTTTTTATCTGACAAAACTCCAAACTTAGTTATCTCGCTATCGATACCTTCAATTTTTGATTTTTTAGTACTGATTTCAGTTTCTAATGATTTTTGGCTGGCTCTTGCTTTTTCTAACTTTTTATTTAGATTTGTATTTTCTGATGAAAGTTCTAAATAACTTTTATCAATTTTTCTATTATCACCTATTGAAATAAAAATTAAAATAAATGAAATAATCATTAAACCTATTGAAATTCTGATTTTATTATTTTCTTTCATTTCTTATCACCTTTTTCCAAAGAGACTATAAGACCTCTATTTTTATAAAAAGGCACGAGATATTCTTTAAATTTATCTTTTATTGAATTAAAATCTTTTGAATTAAGACCACCTGTTGAATATCCTAAGTTTTCAATTTCGGATAAAATTTCCGAATAAGTATTTATATCAGAATACACATCAGCCAAACTCTTATAAGAACCTTTAGTAAAATCTTTAATTTTATATCCATATATTGATAAATAATATATAAGAGAATTTAATTCTTTAGACTCTGTATTTGAATTCTTTATTTTAGAAACAAATCCATCTGACTCTTTAATTAATTCATCTACACTTAATTCTTTGTAAATATTTTTACTTCTTTCAAAGTTGTTTTCACTAGATAAATTGAAAAAAAGGTCCACTGATTTATCATAGATTTCATTTGAATATATGTTTGATTCAAAATATTTAGAATTATCTTCAATAAGCTTTGTCATATTATTTAAAAGCTCATCATTTTCAGCTTGAAGATCTCCAAGTATCTTTTGAACTTCTTCCTTCTTATCACCATCAAATTGATAACCATAATTTTCATAGAAATCAATAGATTTTTTGTTTAATATAACTTCAGTATCTGATAATTCTTTTCTGAGATTTTTCACATTTTTATTTGCCAATTCAATTTTTGAAACTAAAACCTCATTTTCTGCAGAAAGTTTTTTTGAGTATTTTAAATTGAATTTAGTATAAATAAAAAATATAACTGAAAAAGCAACCAGAACTATTGAAAAAACAAGTAGAACTTTTCCCCAATTTTTTTTAGCCATATTTCACCTACATTTTTTTTAGAATCATTAAGCTAGATACATTTTTTTGGAATTTTTTATCAATCCTATGAATAATAAAATAGGAAATTGCCATAAAACATAATCCTATAATTAAAGACAAAATATCTATATTATTCACTCCGTTTGTAGATAATATGCTATAAGAGATTGAAGTGCCTCCCAGTAAAAATAATAGAGGCAGTCCATACACTAATAGCTTATAATTAAAAACAGATTTATCATTTACATCTAATTTTACTAAGTCTCCAACTTTTGCTGAAACTGTATTTTTAAATTCTAAATATTCCAACTGTGATTCAGCACAGTGAGCATTGCAAGAATCGCAGCTTTCACCACAAGCGCTTTTTTTCATAAATTCAACAATAATTTTATCGTCTATTACTTTTCTAACAATGCCTATACCTTCCATTAAATCACCTTATTTCTCTTCAATTACTGATACGTGTACCTCTTCTAATTGTTCTTTTGATAACTCACTAGGAGCACCAGTTAATAGACAAGTAGCCTGTTGTGTCTTAGGAAATGCTATTACATCTCTAATACTATCAGCATTTGTAAATAACATTACTAATCTATCAAGTCCAAAAGCAAGTCCTCCATGTGGTGGAGCACCATATTTAAAGGCATCTAATAAGAATCCAAATTTTTCTTTTGCCTCTTGTTCATCTAGTCCAAGTGCGTCAAACATTTTTTCTTGTATTTCAGGATCATTAATTCTTATACTTCCACCACCTATTTCATCGCCATTTATTACGATGTCATAAGCTTTTGCCCTTGCATTTTCTTTATCATTTGAAAGCTTATCTATATCTTCATCAAGTGGACTTGTAAAAGGATGGTGCATAGCAACATATCTATTTTCTTCTTCGTCAAATTCAAATAATGGGAATTTTGTAATCCATACTAGTTTAAAGTCATCTTTATCAATTAAATCAAGATCTCTTGCAATTTTATTTCTCAAATTTCCAAGGCCGCTGTAGACTACAGAGTTTTTATCCGCAAGAATCAAAATTAAATCGCCCTTTTTAGCATCAAATGCTTCTAAAATTTGATTCATTTTATCTTCAGAAATAAATTTAGCAATTGGAGAATCTACTTCATCTTCATATTTTATCCAACTAAGTCCCATTGCTTTATAATCTTTTACAAATGATTCTAATTTTTTGACTTGTTTTTTTGAATAAGCATTAGCTCCGCCATCTACTTTAATACCGCGAACACTCCTACCTTCAGAAACATTATTTTCAAAAACTTTAAATCCACAATCTTTTACAATTTCAGAAATATCAACTAGTTCCATTCCAAATCTTAAATCTGGCTTATCTACACCAAATCTATCCATTGCTTCTTTATATTCCATTCTTGGAATAGGAAGATCTATGTCTTTACCTAATAATTCTTTAAATAATTTTTGTAAGAATTTTTCATTTATTCCCATTACATCTTCTTCAGTAACAAAAGACATCTCTAAGTCAATTTGTGTAAATTCTGGCTGTCTATTTGCCCTTAAATCTTCATCTCTAAAGCATTTAGTTATTTGAATATATCTATCTAATCCTGCAACCATAAGAAGTTGTTTCATAAGCTGAGGAGATTGTGGAAGTGCATAAAATTTACCAGCATTTACCCTACTTGGAACTAAATAGTCTCTAGCTCCTTCAGGAGTAGGTTTTGTAAGCATTGGAGTTTCCACTTCAATAAATCCATTTTCATAAAAGAAATCGCGAGTAATTTTATAAATTTCTGAACGAATTTTAAGATTTTTTTGCATACTTGGCTTTCTCAAATCAAGAGCTCTATACTTTAATCTCATATTTTCAGAAACATTGTCGTTATCTTTAATGTATATTGGTGGAACTTCAGATTCACTTAAAATTTTAAGTTCTTCTCCAAGAACTTCAACTCTTCCAGTATCAATATTTTCATTGATAGAAGATCTCTGTCTAACTTTTCCTCTAATTGCTATTACAAATTCTCCTCTAACATGGCCTGCTTTTTCTAATAATTCTTCTCCAAAAGAATCATCAAAAACAATTTGTGCAATTCCTGTTCTATCTCTTAAATCTATAAAAACTATTGAGCCAAGAGATCTTTGTTTCGCAACCCAGCCCATTAATGTAACTTCTTGGCCTATGATTTCCTCAGAAATTTCATTACAATACATTGATCTCTTTAGGTTTCCCATACTCTCTGCCATAATTTCCTCCTCAAAATTTAAGCTCCAATCCCGTTGGATTTGGAGCTTTCTTACGAACACCATAAATGATATATAATACTATAAATTATAGTTTAAACTCCTCTAAATAAGGATTTCGTTATTATAAATATATAACATTATAAATCAATTACGTTTAAATATCAATCTTTAACAAATTCTCTGATCGATTCTTTTACTAAATATTTCCACATCTGTGACCAAATTATCACTTAGAAGTCTGCTTTTTACAAATTTAGCAGCCTTGTCCATTCCCTGACAACCAGCAAGTAAAAGTATGTCGTCATCACTTAGATAATTAATAGAATCATTTACTGCTTCATCTAAATTTTCAAAAATTTTACATTCTATATTATTTTCTGCCATAATATTTTTAAAAATATTTAACTCATTATCAGAAACTTCATCTTTCCAAGTTACGACGTCTTTAGAAAGAGTCGCTGTAAGTCTTTTTGGCTTTAATTTTTTTATCCAATAGACCATCTTTTCAGCTATTTCTCTATTTACTTCTACTCCGCGTCCACCTCTTATTGCATATAAAATATTTAAATTACTATAATCCATCTCTTTTAAAGTCTTCATTGTAGCATCAATATTATTTTCATTTGCAAAGTGATCGTCTAAAATTTTAAATTTTTCATCATAGATAAGCTCAAATCTTCTTTCAACACCTGCAAAATTTTTAAGTGCTCGTTTTATTGTATCTGTTGAAATATTTAGACAAAGTCCAATTATTATAGCGACAATGGAATTCATTACAGAAGAATATCCAACTGAGCCAAGTTCAATTTTAAAACTTTGTTTCTTTATCTCAGTATTATTTATTTTAATATCTCTATTAACGTGGAATGTAAATTCACCCTTACCAGTCGATAAATCTAAATCAGTTAAACCAAAATCATTGTCCATATTTTTAAGAGAGTAGCTTAAAACTTGCGCCTTAGTCTTACTTGCAAGATCTTTTATCATATCTGAGTCAAAATTTAAAATAGCCACCGCATCTTCTTTTGCATGTCTAATAAGTCTTGACTTATATCTAAAATAATTTTCAAAAGATCCGTGCTGATCAATGTGCTCTCGTCCAAGGTTATTAAAAGTTACAAAGTCAAAATCGATATCTCTATTTCTATAAAGCTCTTGTGCGGAAGATGAAACCTCCATTACAACATCAGTTATTCCCTTTTTTGACATATCATCTAAATACCTTTGCAAAACAACTGATTCTGGAGTTGTCAAAATTGAAGGAATCATGACATCTCTATATCTTGTGAAAACTGTTCCTATCATCCCTGTATTTCTTTTATCTTCCTTAAGTACACTCTCAACCATAAAGGCAGTTGTCGTCTTGCCATTAGTTGCAGTAATTCCTATCATATTCATTTTTTTTGAAGGTTCATTGTAGAAATTATTCGAAATATCCGCAAGTGCAATTCTAGAATTTTTAACTCTTATTTGATTTATATTAACATCTTGATAATCTTCAACTACACAAAGACTTGCTCCAAGTTCCTTTGCTTTTTTTACAAATTTGTGTCCGTCAGTAACATAGCCCTTAATTGCAACAAATATGCTTTCTTCACACACATCATCTGTGTGATGAGTGACAAGCTTATAGTCTTTATCTAAAAATAAATCTAAATCAAAGTTTGAATCTAAGACTTCAACATCTTTAAGTAAATTTTTTAGCCTCACTTTTATCTCCTCTTATCAATATATTCTTTTAAATTTTTTGTATTTATATCTCTTTTAAATCGGCCAAATTCATCAAGTTTTTTTGAGCTAGCTCCTGCTCCAAAACCTATAATATTTTCAATTTCCTCCATCATCACGATATTATAAATTGAGGAATAACCTTTCTTTGCATATCCAATATTTTCAGAATTCATGACAGTTTTTTTCTGTCTGTACATATAATATGGTTCATAAAGAGATCCTTGCATTAGCTCTTTTGTCTTTTTAAGTAGATTTCTATAGTCATTTTTATTCTCATAACCACATTCAAATAGTTTTGACCCATTCTTAAGTGCAAGAGTGTGAAGAGTAATATTTTTTGGACCTATTTCTATTGCCTTTTTTATTGAGCTAATTATACTTTCATTATTTTCATAAGGAAGGCCCAAAATGAAATCCATATTTATAGTTTTAAATCCCATATCTTTAGCAACATTAAACCAATTTTCTAATTCTAAATTAGAATTTCTATTTAGCCTTTTTATTACTTCTTCGTTGAAGCTTTGGGGATTTAATGAAATTCTATTTACACCATATTTCTTTAGCATCTTTAAAAGCTCAACAGACAACGTATCAATTCGACCACACTCTACGGTAAATTCTTTTGGTTTGCCAAATTTTTCCAAGATTAGTTTTATTATTTTTTCAAGTTCTGATACCTCAAGAGATGATGGGGTTCCACCACCTATATATATTGAGTGAGGATGAGCTTTGTAATCATTTTTAAAGCTTTTAATTTCTGATATTAAATCCTTTACATAATCACTTGCTATATTTTTATTGTAAATAGCAGTATCAAAAGAACAATACGCACATCTACTTGGACAAAATGGTATATTTACATAGATATTGTAATTGTGTTTTGAAAAAATTTCTCCACTATTACTTTGATTGTCATAAATTTTATATAAAAACTTTGAATCAGAAATTGGAATTCTATACTCATCTTTTAAAATCTTAAAAGATTCTTCTGGCGGATATTTAGAAAAAATCTTTGATGCAAGCTTTGTAGGCCTTACACCTGAAAGTATTCCATAACTTGTATCAAAGTCTTTTTCATTCTCCACAAAATAGTCAAAAAGTCTCCTCTTAATTTCATAGTGAACTTTTCGACTGTCACTGTAATTAAAATTTATCTCTTTTGAATTGTCATCTTTTATAAATTTCACATCATAAATATCATTAGAGTTTTCAACTTTTAAAAAAATTTCTCCGTGATAAATATATTTTGGAAATTTAGTTCTCAAAAATTCAAATAGAGACTTTTGTAAAAATTCTTTTTTTGCCTCTACTCTAATCATAAATTTCTCATAAAAGGATTATTTAACTTTTCATTGCCAATCTGAGTTTCTGGTCCATGACCACAAAGTACATATATTTTATCGTCTAAAGATTTTAATTTTTTTAAAGAATCTTGCATTTTTTCATGATCTGATTCAGGAAAATCGGTTCTTCCAATAGATCCATTAAACAAAGTATCACCAGAAAAAAGCACATTATTATACAAATAGCAAACTGAACCCACAGTGTGTCCTGGAGTCTCAATTACTTTTATCATATATTTTCCAAAAGGTATTTCATCTCCGTCTTTTACTGTATGTTCAACTGTTGCTGGAGTAGTTTCAAGTCCAAAAGAAGATGAACGCATCTTTTTAGGTGACTCCAAGAAATCTTTATCAATTTCAGACATATAAACATCTACACTGTATTTTTCTTTTAGTCTTGCAACAGCACCGACGTGATCTACATGCCCATGTGTTATTAATATAAATTTAAGATTTAGTTTATTTTTTTCTATTGTTTCAATGATCAAGTCGCTAGATCCGCCTGGGTCAACTATAAATGCATTTTTATCTTCGTCATAAAGTATATAACAATTTTCTTGCAGCATTCCAACAACTAATTTAATAATTTTCTCTTGCATAATTCACCTAAAATTCCTTATTTGAATCTAATAAAATTGTAACTGGCCCATCATTTAAAATTTCAACATCCATATCTGCACCGTATTCACCATGACATACATTTATACCAAGCCTTTTAGCCTTTTCTAAAAATTTCTCGTATAAAACTTTTCCATCGTCAAATTTAGCTGAACGAATATAACTTGGTCTATTTCCCTTTCTAGCGTCACCATACAAAGTGAATTGACTAACTACTAGTAAATCCAAATTTAAATCTAAAAGTGATTTATTCATAACACCATCTTCATCGTCAAACACTCTAAGTTTTGTGACTTTTTTTAAAATATATTCTAAATCTTTTTCGTCATCGCTTTCTTCAACTCCCAAAAGAATCATAAGTCCCTTAGAAATTTCTCCAATAATCTCGTCATCAACAGTTACTTTTGAATGTTTTACTCTTTGCACAACTGCTCTCATAAAATCACGCCTTTATACGATATACGTCAATTACATTCTCAACTCGTTTTAATTTTTCTATTAATCTTTCAAGCTCGCTAGTATCAGTTATATCAACTGTAATATTAATTACAACATCTCCACTCTTAACTGTCTTTGCGTTCAAATAAGATATCTTTAATTTAGAATCCGCAACTCTTATTGCAACGTCACTAATCAAATTTTCTCTATCCAGCGCTCTTATTTCTATAGATGTTTGATAACTTGCAAGATCTGTATCCCTCCAGCTTACTTCAACAAGTCTCGAAGGATCAGTGTTATTAATTATATTTTGGCAATCCTTTCTGTGAATAGAAATACCTCTTCCAATAGTAATATATCCAATAATATCGTCGCCTGGGACTGGTGTACAGCACTTTGCAATTCTTACATTTACTCCATCGACACCTTTAACCTCAATGCCGTGATTATTAGCACTTTTCTTAGAACCGGAATAGCTACTCTTAACATTACCGTCTTTTTTATTGTACCTATTATAGATATCAATTAATTTTGCAAAAATTTGATTTATAGTAATAGTTCCAAATCCAAGAGCTGCATAGAGATCATCTATTGTAGAAAAGTTCATCTTAGACCTAACTTCTTCTAACCACTCGTCTTTTACTATTCTGTGAACTTGATATCCTTGTTTTTTGGCCTCTTTTTCAATTAAATCTCTTCCACGCTCAATATTTTTATCTCTATCTTTTACTTTAAAATATTGCGAAATTTTCTTTCTAGCCTGTGGACTCTTAACTATCTTTAGCCAGTCAAGTGATGGTCCAGAATTTGGATTTGTAATAATATCTACTATATTTCCACTCTTTAATTTGTAAGTAAGCGGCACAATTCTTCCATTGATCTTTGCACCAACACATGTATTACCAACTTGTGTGTGAATTCTATAAGCAAAGTCAATTGGTGTAGAACCTTCTGGCAAATTTAGGACATCTCCACTAGGTGTAAATACAAATACTTCATCGGCAAAGAAGTCGATTTTTAAAGTATCCATAAAATCATTAGGGTCATTTAAATCTTTTTGCCACTCTAAGAGCTGTCTAAGCCAAGTTAAATTTTCATCAAAAGAAGTTGTTTTGTTAACTCCAGCCTTGTATTTCCAGTGTGCAGCGATACCATATTCTGCAGTTTGGTGCATTTCATATGTTCTTATTTGCACTTCAAAAGTTTCTCCATTGCTGTCGATTACCGTAGTGTGAAGTGATTGATATTTATTGGGCTTAGGCATTGCAATGTAATCTTTAAATCTACCTGGTATTGGCTTAAAAAGTGAGTGAACTACTCCTAAAGCTCCATAGCAATCTTTAACTGTATTAGTTAAAATTCTAACTGCAGATAAATCATATATCTCGTCGAATAATTTGCCTTTTTTATTCATTTTTTTATAAATTGAATAGAAATTCTTAGGCCTTCCGCTTATTTCGCATTCTATTCCGACTTCTTTCAAATTTTTATATAGAGTTTCAATTAAACCATTAATTAAGCTCTCTCTCTCACTTCTTCTTTTATTTACCATCTCAACGAGTTTATAATAACCGTCTTTATCAAGATATCTAAGTGAAAGATCTTCCAACTCCCATTTAATTTTACTCATACCAAGTCTATCGGCAATTGGCGCATAAATTTCAATAGTCTCTGTAGCTTTTTCTATTTTTTTCTTCTCTGTCATGTACTCTAAAGTTCTCATATTGTGCAATCTATCTGCAAGCTTTACTATGATTACACGAATATCTTTAGCCATGGCGAGAACCATTTTTCTAATATTTTCAGCTTGTTTTTCTTCTTTATTTTTGTAACTTAATTTTTTAAGTTTTGTAACACCATCTACAAGATCAGCTATTTCTTCACCAAATTGTTCTTTGACTTCATCGTAAGTGACATCAGTATCCTCAATCACATCGTGAAGCAATCCTGCAATTATTGTAGATGTATCCATATTCATGTCGGCAAGAATAAGAGATACATGAAGAGGATGTATAATATAATCTTCTCCAGAATTTCTCTTTTGTCCCTTATGCTTTTCATAGGCCAATTTATATGCCTTGTTTATCAAATCAAAATCTGCATTTTCATTATATGATTTTATTTTTTTTATTAAATCGTCAATTAACACACTACTCACCCGTAACTCTATAACTTTTTATTTTAATTTCAGTGGATATATTACCCCTGAATTCATTAATTCCAATATTAAAAACTATATCTAAATAAATATTTGTATTTATTCCATTTAATAAATTCAAAACTCGCTCTTTGCCATAAACTTTTGCCAAATTATTTAAAAATATTTTAGAATCTTCAAATAACAATGCTTCTCCAGTAGAATTACCGTCAAATAGCTGCATCTTGATTACATTTTTGTTTTTTCCAAAAATTCTTATATTTTCTATTCTTAACTTTCTTGCACCAAATTGTGGCCTTGGATTTTCTTGACCAAAAGGTGCAAGTTTTTCCAAATCTTGTGCAAATTTTAAATTTACATACTTTAATGGAAGAGGAGAATCTATATAAATTTTTTTTATTAAATCATTTTTAGTTAGACTTTCTTTTCTATTTACATCTTCTATAAATTCTTCTAAATTTTCGCGTTTTAATGATAACCCACATGCCATTTTATGTCCGCCAAAACTTTCTAAATAATTTTTCGACTTAGAAATTTCGGAAAACATGTCGTACTCTTCTATGCTTCGCCCAGAACCTTTTATAAACTCGTTGGAGTCAGATAAAACTATAGTTGGCCTGTTGTACTTTTCCTTAATTCTTCCAGCAACTATACCGAGTATCGATTCATTGAGTCCTTGTTCGTAAACAATTAAGACATTGTATCTTGAAGTTAAATTCTCTGATTTAATCTTTTCATCAATAATTTCTAAAGCTTCGTTTGTAAGGTTTTGTCTATTTGAATTATATTCCCTAAGTTTTTTCGCCTTATCTAAAGCAAGTGAATAGTCACCTTCAAGAAGTAAACTTAAAGCTTCTTTTGCAGACTCAAGCCTGCCGCTAGAATTAATTGTAGGACCTATTATAAATCCAATGTGGTAAACATCTACTAAATCTTTATCGACAGAAGAAGCTTCCATAAGTGCATTTAATCCCACATGACTAGTCTCTCTTAAACTTTTTAATCCGTAGAATACAATTGGTCTATTTTCGTCTTTTAGTGGCATAACATCACAGACAGTAGATATTGCTGCAAAGGGTAGAAACAATTTATAAAACTCTTCTTTATCAATACCCTTCATAAGCGTTAGATACTCTACTAGTTTAAATGCGACGACACCCCCACAAATATTTGAAAAAGGATAACTATCATCTTCTCTTTTTGGATCAACTACAGCGTCTGCTTTAGGTAAGATATCTACGATTTTTCCATCAATAAGTTTCTTAGGAACTTCGTGATGATCAGTGACGATTATTTTGATATTATTCTCTTTTGCAAAGTCTATTGCATCTGTAGCTGCTATTCCATTGTCGCATGTGACTATAACATCAATCTCATCATCTACACATTTGCTTACAAGTTTTTTATTTAAACCATAACCATCAAGGACTCTATGAGGAATGTCATAAGAAACATCAGCGCCAATTAGATTGAGACCCTTAAATAAAATATATGTTGCCGTCACTCCGTCTACATCATAATCACCTATAATTCTAATTTTTTTATTTTTACTAATTGAGTCTAGAATTATATTTGATGCCTTAATTAAATCTTTAAGTAAAATTGGTGAGTGCAGATTTTCTAACTTTGGATTTAAATAAGATTTAATTTCATCTTCAGTCGAAATATCTCTATTTAATAAAATTTTATATAAGATTTTATTAATACCAAATTTAGAATAATCTATACCTGGATTTTTTTTATTTTTAATAAACCATTTTTCCACATAAATCACCATTTTTAAAAATCTTACTTTTAATTATATCAAATAACACAAATAAGGTAAAACCTATCTTTTGTTTTAAAAAGCAAGTAAACTTTTTAATAATTTTAAAAAAATAAAAGCTCTAAAAAATTCTAATTTCTTAAAAAATTTCTTAGAGCACAATATATTATAAAATTAATTAAAAATATAAAATTTTAAAATTTTAATTCGTAACTTTCCTATGGAATAATTTCCACTCTGTTTAGTATAGGCTGAATTTCTTCTTTAGTAAATTCTCCAAGCTTAACATTCTTTGGGTTGTTAAATATCTTTTCATAAGTTTCCACTGCCTCTTCTCTAGTTGCAAAATGATCGTGTAGTGGAAATAAAAAAGTGTTGATTGTTCCATCAAAGTTTGGATAATAATCAAAATGGACCATACTTGCCATTGAATCATCATTAAATACATCTGTGAATCTTCTTGGATAAGTTAAATCATTCTCAGTAGTCCTTATACTCAATACTTCGCCTTTATTTGTAAAACCATAGCCAAGATTTTTACCTAAAAGCAATTCTAATGCATCTCTTTTTTCATCTTGTTTTTGAAAAATTTCAAATAGTCCAGCTTTATCATAAGATAGCCAAGCTACTGCAACTTCAACATCTTTATTTGTATATCCAGGAAAGTATTTTGATTCACTTTCTCCCATAACTTTCTCGTAATCTAACTGCTCGTCAACGCCCTTGTTAAGCATTTCTTCATTATACATATATGGTAAAAAGTCTTTAGTTGTAAGTTGTGTTTTTTCTTTAGATTTATATCCATCTCCCACTACGGCTACTCTATTTTCACTGTCCCATGAGACATTTTTGTCAAATAATTCAGCTACATTTCTTAATGGAACATAGGTGCGGTCATTTTTTATCTCTGGAGCGTGATCTAGAATTATTTCATCAATTTCTGCTCCATCTTTTTTTATTGAAACGGTCTTTTTATCTATTTGCAATAAAATAGATTTACTTATCCTATCTTCGCTCTTTTCATTTATTTCTATAGTTCTACTTTCATTATTCCAGATTACTTCCTTGTTTAAATTTTCAGATATAACTCTTATTGGCACCATAGTTCTATTCATATCAATATAGGGCGATACATCTGAATTTACAAAATTTCCATCAACCCAGATTCTAACTTCACTTGAAGCAACACTACTGATTGGAATAATTAATATTACTAAAAGCGATAATATTGACATCATTATTTTCTTATTCATACTTTACTCCTTTTAAATTATTTTAAGAATTAATTTAAGATAATTATACTCTACTGTGAAAAAGTTTTCAAATATACTTTTATCTGCAAATATTATTAATTAAATGAGAAGTATTCTTTTAATATAAAATTTATCCTATAAATAAAATTTTAAATAAAAAAGATGCTCCCCTAAAGGAACATCTAATAATTATTTTTTATACTCTTAATTTAAAAAAAATATTGAGAAAATAAAAAATGATACTAGTCTCAATCTTCATTTGCTAATACAGAGATAGCACACTCAATTCTTTTCTTTTCCATTTCGCAACCAACTTTGTAAGGCTTAGACAAGTCATTATTGCTGTAATAAGCATTAGCATGACATCCGCCAGAACAATAATATCTTGCCCAGCATGTTGGACAATCTTCGTTAGTATAGACATTGGAATTTTTAAAAGTATCTCTAAGTTCAGTATTTACAATTCCTCTATCTACATCTCCTAATAAAAATTCTTTTTCTCCAACAAATTGATGACAAGGATATATTTCTCCTTGTGGTGTTACTGCAACATATTCTGAGCCAGCTCCACATCCAACTGTTCTTTTAACTATGCAAGGTCCTTGTGATAAGTCAATTATAAAGTGGAAAAATGAAAAGTCTTTATCTTTTTTTCTAAGTTCAATATAATCCTTACTCATCTTTTCATATTCATTTAAAATTTTATCGAGGTGTTCTTCTCGAATTGCGTAAGGTTCTTTTTCATCAGTTACGACTGGTTCAATTGAAGTCTTTTTAAATCCACTGTCATAAAAGTCTTTTAAATCCTTAGAAAAATCTAGATTTTCATTTGTAAAAGTTCCCCTGATAAAATAGTCCTTATCTCCTCTTTTAGAGATTAATTCTTGAAACTTAGGTACAATTATATCGTATGATCCCTTGTCATTTATTGTAGGACGCATTTCATCATTTATGCTCTTTCTTCCATCTATAGAAAGTACGACATTGTCCATGTTCTCATTAATAAAATCTTCTATTTCTTCGTTTAAAAGCATTCCATTAGTTGTAATTGTGAATCTAAAATGTTTATTGTATTTCTTTTCTTCTTCTCTACCATATTTTACAAGCTTTTTAACTAAGTCAAAATTCATTAGAGGTTCTCCGCCAAAGAAATCCACTTCTAAATTTTTTCGATTTCCAGAATTTTTGAGTAAAAAGTCTAAAGCTTTCTTCCCAGTTTCGTAGTCCATTAAGGATCTGTCGCCCTTAAAATCACCTTGAGAAGCAAAGCAATACTTACACCTCAAGTTACAGTCATGAGCAACATGAAGGCACATTGCCTTAACTATATTTTCTTTATTATATTGAGGAAGTTTAAAGTGTTCGTCTTCAGAAAATAATAAATCTTCGTTTATTAAATATTCAATCTCTTCAATCGCTTCTTCTAACTTTTCACTATCAAATTCTTTAGAATATTTTTCAATTAATTGAGATCTATCTAAATCTAAAAAGTCGTCCAATAACTTGTAAACTATCTCGTCTACTAAGTGAACTGATCCACTCGCTATATCTAAAACTATATATTTTCCATTTAAATAAAATTTATGAATTCTATCCATTTTCTTTCCCATTTCTAAGCAAAATAAAAGGCCTGTTAATCAAGCCTTTTTAAAATTAGTTATTTTCGCATTTTTGATTTCCAACAGTGCAGCTAGTCTTGCAAGCTGATTGGCAAGATGTTTGGCATTCTCCGCATCCGCCTTTTTCGTAAGTTTTCTTTAAGTTTTTCTTAGTTAATGTTTTTACGAATTTCATTTTATCCTCCATTAATTTTCTTCTTTTAATTCAGTTTTGTCTTTAAAAGTTCCGCTAATTCCCCACTTCATTATGTCAAGTTTAGAATGGTCGCTAGAACTTTCGATTATGACATAGTCTTCCTTAATAAGTACAACTTTTCCAATGATACCACCAATTGTCATTATCTTGTCGCCCACTCTTAAGTTTGCACGCATATCTTGAATTTCTTTTTCTTTTTTCTTTTGTGGTCTGATTAACAAGAAATAGAAAATAACAAACATCAAGATAAGTGGTATGAATTGATATAAAACCGTTGAATTCATTAATTAACCCCTTTCATATTTATATTATACAGATAATTATTAAACTTAACAAGATTATTATCTGTATCCATACTTTTTGTAAAAGTCATTTTTATATTCTAAAAAATAATCTCCTCTTATAGATTCTCTTATATTTTCCATCATTTCAAGTAAAAAATAGAGATTATGAATAGTAGCAAGTCTCATTCCCAAAATTTCATCTACATTAAACAAATGTCTGATGTAGGCTCTTGAATAATTTCTACAAGTATAGCAATCGCATTCAGGATCAAGTGGTCCAAAATCTTCTTTGTAAACTGCATTTTTTATAGGCATTTTGCCATTGTGTGTAAGGACAGTTCCGTTTCTTGCAATTCTTGTTGGCAAGACACAATCAGCCATGTCTATGCCTCTTTCAACTGCCTCAAATAAATAATCTGGAGATCCAACACCCATTAAATATCTAGGCTTATTTTTAGGCATATAATCTGTAGTAAAATCTAAAATTTCATTCATAAGTTCAATAGGTTCACCGACAGATAAACCTCCTACTGAATATCCTTTAAAATCCATATCCACCATCTCTTTAGCAGATATTTCCCTCATATCTTTATACATTCCACCTTGAATAATTCCAAATAGAGTTTGATTGTCTACATTTTTATGATATTCTTTACATCTTTTAGCCCATCTTAAAGTCCTTTTCATCGAATTTTCAATATATTCGTGACTAGCAGGATATGGAGCACACTCATCAAAAGCCATCATAATATCTGAGCCTAAAATATTTTGGATTTCCATAGATTTTTCTGGCGATATAAACTGCTTACTTCCATCAATATGAGATCTAAACTCCACACCTTCTTCAGTAATCTTTCTATTATCCGATAAGCTAAATACTTGAAATCCTCCAGAATCTGTAAGAATTGGCTTATCCCAATTCATAAATTTGTGAAGCCCGCCAGCCTTTTTTATTATGTCTGTACCTGGTCTTAAAAACAAATGATAAGTATTTGACAAAATAATTTGTGCACCTATGTCTTTAAGCTCTTCTGGTGTCATTGTCTTAACTGTAGCTCTAGTACCTACTGGCATAAAGATAGGGGTTTCAATTTCCCCATGATTTGTAATTATTTTTCCGAGTCTTGCTTTAGAATTTGAAGATTCTTTTAATAATTTAAATTCAAACATCTTTACCTACCTTATAAACATCGCATCGCCAAAACTAAAGAATCTATATCTCTCTTTTATTGCTTCGTTATAAGCATTTAAAATATTCTCTCTAGTAGAAAATGCTGATACTAACATTACAAGAGTTGATTCAGGCAAATGAAAATTAGTTATTAGACGGTCTACACACTTAAATTTATATGGTGGATATATAAATATATCTGTAAAACCACTCTGTGCTTTAAGTGTTCCATCTTCTTGAGCTACTGATTCAAGAGTTCTCACACAAGTAGTTCCTACAGCTATTACTTTATTTCCACGGCTTTTAGCATCATTAATAGTATTTGCCACTTCTTCATTTAAAATATAAAATTCTGAATGCATATTGTGATCGTTAATATCTTCAACTTTTACTGGTCTAAAAGTACCGAGTCCTACGTGAAGAGTTATATAGCATATTTTAATGCCTTTATTTTTTATTTTTTCTAAGAGATCCTTTGTAAAATGTAAACCAGCTGTTGGTGCAGCTGCAGACCCTTCTTCTCTCGCATAGACAGTTTGATACCTATCTTTATCTTCTAACTTTTCAGTAATATATGGTGGAAGTGGCATTTCACCAAGTTCGTCTAAAATTTCTTCAAATATTCCATCATATTCGAATTTTAAAAATCTGGAACCATCTTCAGAAATGTCAATAACTTTGGCATGAAGTTTGTCGCTAAATTCAATTTCGGTTCCAATTTTTGCCTTCTTGCCAGGTTTTGAGAGACACTCCCATACATCATTTTTATGATTTAAAAGTAAAAACTCTATTTTTTCTTCTTTTCCAATCCTATGGCCATAGAGTCTTGCTGGTCGCACTTTAGTATCATTTAATACTAATACATCACCTTCATTTAAATAATCAATAATGTCATAAAAATGTTTGTGTTCAAGCTCTCCTGTGACTTTATCCATTACAAGTAATCTTGAATGGTCCCTTTCTTCCATGGGATGTTGAGCTATTAGTTCTTTTGGTAAATCGTAGTAAAAATCTTTTGTCTTCATAAATCCTTCTATCTAAATATAATTTTAATTGTTTTTTTCTATAATTGTTCCTGGAAAATAAAAACCGATTATATCTCTGTAGAGTTTTCCTTGTTTAGCCATTTCAACTGCACCATATTGGCTCATACCAACACCGTGACCATATCCTCTACCTCTAATTAAATAATCATCACCGTTTTTTTCTATATCAAATAAAGTTGATTTAACTGAAGTATTTCCAAGAAGTGATCTAAATTTATTTCCAGTTAATTTCTTTTCTCCAGCATCTGTTTCTATTATAACTTCCTTAACTCTTCTAGAATCATCTAAAGTAGTTTTAATACCAGTTATTTTATCTACACCTAATTTTGAAAAGTTTTTGGAATTCAACTTGTACTCCCAATCGTATGTTGAAAATCCATCTTCCTTTGAAACTAAGTATGGAATGTCGCTTCCCCAAACGTCTTTAGCTGAAGCTGTAAATCCGCCTGATGACGCACCGAAAATTGTCTCTGCAACTTTGCCATTATATAAAACTAATTCTCCCTTAGTCTCATCTACAGCCTTATTAGTTCTTTTATCTTCAACATCTACTCCTCGATAAACTTGTGAATTAGTAGTGTCATCAAGATTATAGCCTTTCTTTATATATTTATTGTAATTATTTATTGCAAATGATCTAGAACATAAAGCTTGTGCTTTTAAAGATTCTAGTGGAAAACTTGGAGACATTTCTTTTGGCAAAACTCCCTTTAAGTAGCTGTCCATATCCACATTATTTATTATGTCTAATTTATTATTATTTATTCTAAAACTTATCGCACCTCTGTAACTTCTCTTTACAGAAGAAACTTTAATAGGAGATTTTGAATAAATAATAAAAGTTCCATTTGTAGGAAAATTTTTCATATTATAATTATTTCCATAAATATTAATGTTATTATCTTTTAACTGAACTTCTAGTTTTTTGTTATTAGTTTTGTGAATAAGCTGAAAATCACTTGTATAAATATCTAGAGGTTCTTTTGATTCTAGTTGAATTTTACTTCCACTATTTACACTACTTCCTACTTTAATATCAATTCTTTCATAATTTTCTTTTGCAAAAACATTAACACTCAAAAATAATAAAAAAGCTGCAATGACAAGTATTTTTTTCATATCAATCTCCTTCAAATTTAATTCCAAAATGGTCGTACGCTCTTTTTGTAGCAATTCTTCCCCGAGGTGTTCGCAAAATAAATCCTATTTGCATGAGATATGGTTCATACACATCTTCAACTGTATTTCTATCTTCCCCAATTGATGCAGAAATTGCATCAATTCCAACTGGCCTACCAGAAAATTTATCAATCATTGTGAATATGATCTTTCTATCAATACTATCTAGGCCATATTTATCTATTTCTAAGAGATTTAATCCTTTTATCGCAACTTTTTCTGTGATTACTCCTCTTTCTCTAACTTCGGCATAATCTCTGACTCTTTTAAGTAGTCTATTTGCAATTCTAGGTGTACCTCTAGATCTTTTTGCTATTTCTAAAGCCCCTTCTCTTTCTACTGGTATATCTAAAATTCCCGCGGATCTCATAATAATATCAACTAAAGAATCAACATCATATAGGTCCAAATTTAAAAGAACTCCAAATCTATCTCTTAAAGGAGAAGAAAGCATTCCAACTCTTGTTGTTGCTCCAATTAATGTAAAGGGAGCAAGATCAAGCCTAATTGAACGAGCTGAAGGGCCCTTACCAATTACAATATCAAGTGCATGATCTTCCATTGCTGGATAAAGTATTTCCTCAACAGATGTATTTAGTCTATGAATTTCATCTATAAATAAAACATCATCTTCGCTTAAATTAGTCAGAATACTTGCAAGATCACCCTGTTTTTCTATTGCAGGACCTGAAGTTACCTTTAAATTAACTCCCATTTCATTTGCAATTATACCTGCTAAAGTAGTCTTTCCAAGCCCAGGTGGTCCACTCAATAGCGTGTGATCTAATGGCTCAGATCTATTCTTTGCAGCCTCAATAAAAATTTTTAATTTTTTAACCGCTTTTTCTTGACCGATATAATCCTCTAACCATTTTGGCCTAAGACTTACCTCTTTAGTATCCTCATCAGAAAAATTCGGTTCAACTAATCTATTTTCTTTCATATTTTCAACTCATTATTTTTAAAGCTTCTCTAATCATTTGAGAAATTTCTAATTCATCATCGACATTTTCCAAAGCATTTTTAGCCTCATACTCATTATAACCTAACGAAATAAGTGCCTCAAGTGCAGAAGATTTGTCAGGATTCTTGTTAGAAGTCATTTCTTCTAATGGTTCAAAGGCAATATTTAGTCTTTCTACTTTGTCTTTTAGCTCCAAAATAAGTCTTTGAGCTGTTTTTTTTCCTATTCCTGGAATTTCAGTTAAAGACTTTACATCTTCATTTAAAATTGAAGTCAATATAAAAGAAATCTCAGTATCATTTAATACTCCCATAGCAAGCTTTGGTCCAATTCCAGTTACCATAGTTAAAAGATCAAAAATATCTCTTGTACTCTTATTCTTAAATCCATAAATTGTCATAGAATCTTCTCTTACTACTAGTCTTGTATAAATTAAAACATCAGAATTTAGTATAAGTTCCATTAATTCTCTTTTAGCCATAAAAATCATATATCCAATATTTCCAGCTTCGAGAACTAGATATTCATTTTCAATAGATTCTACTTTACCTTTAATATATTCAAGCATCACATCATCCTAAAACTTTCTTTAAATTTAATTGAACTTCCATGAGTTATTGCAACAGCTAAAGCGTCAGCAACATCATCTGGTTTAGGGATTTCTTTTAAATTTAAAATTAATTTTACCATTTCTTGTACTTGTCTTTTGCTTGCTCTTCCATAACCAACAAGAGCTTGTTTTATTTGAAGAGGTGTGTATTCAAAAATATCTAAATGATTTTTCTTTGCACACAAAACTTCTACTCCTCTTGCTTGCGCAACTGTAATAGCAGTCTTTACATTTTTATTGAAAAAAAGTTCTTCAAAAGCTATATCGTCTGGTTTATATTTAACAATTAAATCGTTCATATCTTGATAGATTTCGTTTAATCTATCTGGAGTTGGTACACCGGCTTTTGTCGTAATAGCTCCATAATCTAGTACTCTATATGTATTTCCATTAAGCTCTATAATTCCATATCCAACAATAGCAATTCCGGGATCAATTCCCATAATTATCATAAATATCCACCACTTTAAAAAGGATAGCTAAACTATCCTTTTATTTATATCTCTTAATAACTTTATCATTTATGCCGTCCCAAAACCCATTTCTAAATATTCTAAAACAGTCAGCATATAAAAATTTATATATTTTTTTATTCAAAAAATATAGCTCTTCTTCTGTCAAGTAAGAATCAACTTCCTTAATTTCTACATTGTCATTCTCATTTTTAAATACAAGTTGCAAGTCTAAATGTGAGTTTAAGTCATTTACTTTTTTACTCAACAAATTCTTGTACATATCTCTTAGAGTTGATTTAATAAATCTCTTGACAATTTTATCTGATCTTAACTCTCTAAATACATGTCTTTTAAATGAAAGCACTTCAGCATTTTTAAACTCATAGTTAAAAAGCTTTTTTCTGCTATATAAATCATTTAGTGACAAAATATCAATTGCAGTCATTTCCAATTTATTTGCATACTTTTTTGAATTAAATCCCAACCTATATCCTTCTAAGTAAAGATAAAGTTCAAGTCTATTAATATCATCGTGTATCAAGTTCGATAAACTTCTAGCTATTAATTCAATTCCCTGTTTATTTTTCAAAAACTTTATTATATCAAGCCTTAGATTATCTAAAGTGACATATCTTGGGAATACATTGTCAATAGATTCATAAATATTATAAATATTTAGTAAAATATTCATGCTCTCTATATCGCCATTATACAAAAAATTTTCAATAAGACATTTTTTGACATCTTTGAAAGCTAAATTATTGTTTTTTTCTGGATTGAGTTTTGGTGCCAAATTCATAAGAAAATTCCTCCGAAAATTCATATAAATTTATTATACTATAAATTCGGAGGATTTGTAATAATAATATCTATTTTAATAAAATTATAATAATTTTATATCTTTTCCCTTGCAAATTTCTAAATTCTTTTCATCCCAAACGCCAACTTGAACTTCGCCAATATGCTCCTTTTCTAAGAAAAACATACATATTCTAGATTGACCAATTCCACCGCCAACTGTATAAGGAAGTTTACAATTTATAACATTTTGGTGATATGGAAGAGAAAGTCTGTCTGTATTATTTGAACTTTCACATTGAGAGACAATAGTATTTTCATCGACTCTTATTCCCATACTAGATACTTCAAAAGCATCTTTTAAAACATCGTTCCAAAAAATGATATCTCCATTCAAATTCCAATCATCATAATCTGGAGATCTATCATCATGAGGTAGTCCTGATTTTAATTTTTCGCCTATACCTTGTATAAATACTGCCTTTTTTTCTTTAGCAATTAGCTTTTCTCGAGTTTTGGGATCTTTGTCTGGATACATGTCTTCAAGTTCTTGAGAAGTTATAAAGAAAATTTCATCTGGTAATTTTTTTGATAGAACATAAGGATATGTTTGATTAATATATTCCTCAGTTCTTTTAAATACAGAAAAAATTTCTTTTACAATTAATTTTAAGTACTCCTCATTTCTATCAGACTTACTTATAATTTTTTCCCAGTCCCATTGATCCACATAAGATGAGTGAATTTCATCAAGAACTTCTTCTGCTCTAATCGCATTCATGTCGGCATAAATTCCTTCATACATATTGAAATTATACTCTTTAAGAGCATTTCTCTTCCACTTTGCCAAGGACTGAACTATTTCTACATTTATGTCATACTTTCTAAGGTCAAAGTCAACTGCTCTTTCCCCTGTCAAATTATCGTTAAGTCCAGTTTCTGGTCTTACAAATAGTGGAGCTGAAACTCTGGCCAAGTTAAGTGTGTTTGCTAGATCTCTTTGAAAATAATCTTTTACTGACTTAATTGCAATTTGTGTTTCTCTAAGATCAAGTGATGTTGCACTAGAGTTGTTTCTCATCTTATTTCCCCCTTAATTTTAAAAATTCTTCCGCTTGTAGCGAAAGAATTTAAAAGTCTTAATTATAATTAATTTTATACAAAACTAATGTCAAAATTGCCATCATATACTAGAGCAGATTCTATTACAAAAGAGCATATTTTAGTACAAAAATCTAGAGCAAAATCTAAATCAGTATCAAATCCCTTGTCAGAATTCTTATACTCTTTAACAACTTCTAGTATATATTTTTTTATCTTTTCCTTAAGCTTTAGATCTAAATCACTGTAAAGATCTATATCTTCAACAAATACTCTATTAGTGTACTCATCCTCATTTAGCTTATTTTCTTTTGCGTAGATGTTTAATTCTTGTTCGTATTTAATGTGACTTTTCATATTTCCCATAAAAGTCATTCTGTATGCATGTGGATAGCAAACATAGTCGCAAAGATAGTGCATAATAATGCCTAGCTTTTTGCTTAAATAAGAAGTAAATACAGAACTTTCATTGTTTTCCTTGAAAGAATATCTAGAAAAATAAACTAAATTTGCAATTTCTTTAGAAATATAATCTAGAGATTCGTCAAGATAATGTCTTTTAAACTTGTAATAAGGAAGATAATCAGGAGCTATAGAACCCCAAAGCATTTTGTCCAAGTCTAAATTTACACTATAATCTTCATCAATTCTATCGTAAACAAGTTTTGCTACGATTTTATGTGTTTCAGCTAAAATATCAAACACTTCCTATTCAAATAATAGTATTACCTTCATCTATCTGTATCTATTTTATATCTATTATCTATAAATGTCAATTAATCTTATTATTATCAATCTCTTCTTGGATTACATCCCAAATATCTTTTGTTTCAAAACCAAGTCTCCAAGATGCAACTCCAGCTAAATTATATTTATTTACTAAAGTGACCTTTTGTTTTATGGAACTTGAATCTTCGATCCAAATTTTGTAAGTAGAATCGCCTTCTGTGTATTCTACATAATTTTGAGATGACTCTTCGTCCCAAACAGGTTTTAAACCTTTTTGATTAATTATATTTTCAGTTTCAGCCATAGAGATTGTTTTAGATGAAACTTTTCCATTTGTCTCTTTCCAAAGTCTAGAATAAGTTGGAACCCCAAGAATCATTTTTTCATTTGGAATAGATCTAAAAAGTACATTGATACTGCCCTCTACCCATTTATATTGGGCAACAGAACCAGCTTTATCAGATGATCCCCAATGTTGATCGTATGCCATAACTACCATGTAATCAGCTATATCAGAAAGTTTTTTTCGATCGTAAGGTTCTTTAGTAACATCTGATGAAATTTGAGGAGTGACATCAACTGAAATTATAAGATCGTCACCGCTCATTTCTTTCAATTCTTTTACAAAAGCTGTAATATTATCTCTATCCTCTACTTTAGTATGCTCAAAATCAATATTTAAGCCTTTCATGTTGTATTTTTTACAAAGTTCAATTGTCTTATTAATAATTTTAGCTCTAGTTTCTTTATTTGAAAGAGCTTCGTGAGTTATTTCTGGATCAAAAGAATTGTCTAAATATCCCCAAACTTCTATTCCTAAATTATTGTACTTATTGATGTAATCAAAATTTCCACGGTCAATCATATCTCCGTTTCCATTTCTTATAGAAAACCATGTTGGCACAATTACATCTAAACCATTTATATCTTGAATTTGTTCTACTTTTTCTTGAGAATGTTCTGCATAAGTGTAATCCCAAGTTAAGTTAATTGGTTTTTTATTTCTATTCTTTTCATTTGATGAAAATACGATTTCTTTATAATCAGAATTTAAAAGATCATTTTCTACAAATCCAGCATATCCCTCAACCATTCGTACTTTAGAATATTTCTTGCCTTCATCGTATACAAATACTTTTGTTCCTTCTTCTAATTTTTTTATAATTGGACTGTTCTTCTTGTCATTTTCTAGAAGAACTGCTCCATCTTTTGTCGTTGTTTCCTTATATTTTACATCTTCTCTATCTAATACTAGAAGTTGTATATCTCTATCGTATTTAAGTCTTACATTGTAATCGTAAATAAAGGACTCAATTGGAAGCATTATCTTTCCATCTTTTTCAATTGCTGGAGATCTGAGTTCTACTTCTCCATTATTAAATATCGCTTTTTTAGAATCTAGTGTCAAAACTTTTTTAGCACTATCATTATCTATAGTTATTTTTTTACTAGATTTATCATATTTTATATTTTCGTCAATATTTTTGTTGATATAGTCTAGTGAAAGATAAATCATTCCATCTTCAATATCAAAATCTTCTTTATCTATATATTGATCTTCAGATAAAAAAGAAAATCCATCGTAGATAGTAGATACTTTTTTTGAATCTCTATTTTCAACAAATAAAAATGCTAAAACTGCCAAAGCTATAAGTACAAATATACCTGCAAAAAATTTTTTCATATTAATACCTCTTTTCTTATTTATTCAAAATAGAGGAATACTAAAAATAGGACTCCTCAGTCCCATTCTTAGTATTCAATTTTTTCTTTAACTTTAGCTGCCTTGCCTTGTCTTTCTCTAATATAGAATAACTTAGCACGTCTTACTTTACCTTTTCTGTTGACAACTATTTTATCAATTCTAGGTGAGTTAATTGGGAATGTTCTCTCAACTCCAATACCGTAAGAAATTCTTCTAACAGTAAAAGTTTTTCTTGAGCTTTTACCTTGAATTTTAATTACAGTTCCGTCAAATACTTGAATTCTACGTCTATCTCCTTCAATTATTTTATAGTGAACACTTACTGAATCTCCGGGTTTAATTTCAGGTAAATCAGTTCTAATTTGTTCATCTTCAATAGCTTTTATAATATCCATCATTTACCTCCTTCCAGTAAATCATTTAATATATCTTTTTCTTCTTTATTTAATATTTTTTTATCTAATAAATCAGGTCTTTTAAGCAAAGTATTTTTAATAGATTCTTTAAGCCTATACTTTCTTATTTTTTCATGGTCTCCACTTAGTAGAATATCTGGAACAGTATAGCCCCTAAATTCTTTTGGCCTCGTGTACTGAGGATATTCCAAGAGTCCATTAAAGTGCGATTCATCGGAAAAAGATTCTTCTCCTGCGAGCACTCCATCTAAGAGCCTTGTAACTCCATCAATAAGAACCATTGACGGAATTTCTCCACCTGTCAATACATAATCGCCAATAGAAATTTCTTCATCTATATAATTATCTATAACTCTTTGGTCAATACCTTCATAATGACCGTTTACAAGGATTAAATGTTGCTCTTTGCTTAAGCTTAAAAGCTTATCTTGTGTGAGCACTTTTCCTTGTGGCGACATATAGATGACCTTAGATTTTTCACTCTTGCAAGATTCAATAGCCTCAACAATTGGCTTTACCTGCATGAGCATTCCTGGTCCACCGCCATATGGATAATCATCTACTTGTAAATATTTATTTATGGCAAAATCTCTTATATCAGTGACTTCCAATTCTAAAATCTCTTCATCTATAGCTCTTCCTATCATAGAAAAGTTAGATAAATTTTTAATAAAGTCGGGAAAAAGTGTCAACACACTTATTTTCATATAACCATTCCTTCGATTAAATCTACCACTATAACTTCATTAATTGATTTTATAAATTCCTTAACAAAAGGAATTTGTATTTCATTTCCTTTTTTAACTTCTATTACTAAAACATCATTTGCAGGATATTCGTAAATATCTTTTACAACTCCCACATATTTTTTGTCCAAATCATAAACATCTTTTCCAATCAAATCTGAGATAAAAAACTCATCATCAGGAAGATCAATTCTTTCTTCATTAGGAATATAGATATTTTTAGTTTTAAGTTTTAGTGCACTATCGATATCTTCATTATCTACAAAAGTTAGATAGACAAAATCTTTTGCGTAACGAACTTTTTTTACATCGAATATCTCTAAATCTTTACCAACAAAAACTCTATCTAGATCAGAAAATCTCTTTATATTAGAAGTCAAAGGTTCTATTTTCAATTCGCCTTTTAAACCATGAGTATTTATAATCTTACCGATACATGTAAAATCATCAATTGTTTTCTTCAATTTCTAAATTAACCCTTTTATTTCCTTTAAGTGAAATGGCTTTTAATATTGATCTTATTGCTTTGGCAATTTTGCCTTGTCTGCCAATTACCTTGCCCATATCATCAGCTGCTACCTTTAAAGTTATATTGACATAATCTCTATCTTGATTCACATCTATCGCAACTGATGATGGATCATCTACTAAAGATTTTGCAATATATTCTATTAATTCAACCATATCAGTTCCTCCAAACATATTTATGCTTATTCAGTAGCTTCTGATTCTTTATTTTCAGCTAAGTTTTCTGAAACCTCAGCTTTTGCTCCATAAACAGAGTTTTCTCTAAAAAGTCTATCTACAGTATCAGTTGGTTTAGCTCCATTAGCTATCCATTGATTAGCTTTTTCAGCATCTACAACAACTTCTTTAGGTTCAGTTAGTGGATTGTAGTGTCCAATTTCTTCGATAAATCTACCATTTCTTGGACTACGAGAATCCGCAACTACTATTCTATAAAATGGTTTCTTTTTAGCTCCCATTCTTCTTAATCTAATTTTAACTGCCAAATTATTCACCTCCACAAAAAATTTATATATGAATTAAATTTAATTAATATATAACAAGTTCACTAAAATGGGAATGGCATTTTAAACCTTTTTTTACCCATTTTCTTTGACATATTGCCAAACTGTTTCATCATTTTTCTCATTTCTTTAAACTGTTTAATGAGTTTATTTACTTCACTAGGACTTGTTCCAGATCCTTCAGCAATTCTCTTTCTTCTAGAAGAATCTATAATTTCTGGCTTTATTCTCTCTTTTTTTGTCATAGAAAGAATCATAGCTTCGACTTTTGCAAACTCATCTTCAGGTAAGTTGATATTTTTTAAAGCCTTATTATTAACACCTGGAATCATCCCCAAAATGTCTTCCAAAGGTCCCATATTCTTCATCTGTTGCATTTGATCTAAAAAATCTTCAAAAGTAAATGTAGAATTTCTAAGTTTCTGCTCCAATTCCTTAGCTTTTTCTTCATCAACAGCATTCTGTGCCTTTTCAATTAATGAAAGCACATCTCCCATTCCAAGTATCCTTGATGCCATTCTGTCTGGATGGAAAACTTCAATGTTATCCATTTTCTCTCCGCTGGCAATAAATTTAATTGGAACATCAGTTACAGCTCTAATTGAAAGTGCAGCTCCACCTCTAGCATCGCCATCAAGTTTTGTTAAAACTACTCCAGTAAGGTTTAGCGTTTTATCAAATGACTCTGCAACATTAACTGCGTCTTGACCAGTCATAGAGTCAAGAACTAAAAGAATTTCAGATGGACTTACTTCACCTACAATATCTTGAAGCTCTTTCATAAGATTTTCATCGACATGAAGTCGTCCAGCAGTATCAATAATAACGACATCATTGCCGTTTTTCTTAGCATGCTCAACTGCTGCTTTGGATATATCAACTGGAGAAATTTTATCCCCCATCGTAAAAACTGGCACGTCAACAGATTTACCGACAACTTGCAGTTGTTTAATAGCTGCAGGTCTATAAACGTCGCATGCAACTAAAAGCGGCCTCTTGCCATCTTTTTTAAGCTTGTTTGTGATTTTTCCACTTGTCGTTGTCTTACCAGCACCTTGAAGACCACACATCATTATAATAGTAGGCTTCTTTGAAAAATCTATTTTTACTTCACTTGTTCCCATTAAATTTGTAAGTTCTTCATTTACAATTTTAATGACTTGTTGACCTGGTGTTAAAGATTCTAAAACTTCTTTACCCAAGGCCCTTTCTTTTACAGTCTTTACAAAATTCTTAACTACTTTAAAGTTAACATCGGCTTCAAGAAGAGCAAGTTTTACTTCTCTCATTGCCTCATCAATATCTTTTTCATTGAGTTTGCCTTTGCCTTTTAACTTTGAAAGAGTATTTTGTAATTTATCTGATAGACCTTCAAATACCATATTCCACCCCCATTATTCAAAAATTAAATCTTCAATTTTTTGAAGAGTTTTTAAATTTAAATTTTTATCTTGTCTCAATTCTGTAAATAATAATTTTAGTTCTTTATTTTTAGAATTTCTATTAGACTCATTTATTTTAGATTGTTCCAAAAGATGTAACTTAGATTCAAACTCTTCTAAATTATTTTCCGCTCTCTTTAAGTTGTCAAAAACTGCTTGTTTCGAAATTTCTAGTTCATCAGAAATTTCATTTATTGAGCAATCATAGACATAGTACATATAAGCAGATTTCTTTTGTTTTTCAGTAAGCAGTGATCCATAAAAGTCTAGTAATGAATTCATAAGAAAAAATTTATCACTCGCCATCACTCTCACCTCTATTAAATATTTTATTCGGTCAAGTTCTTTACTTGACCTTACTTATTTTACCTAAAATGCAATATAATGTCAACTATTTTTTTGCCTTTACACATGATTTTTTATCATATACAATTATCCTTGAGGTGACAATATGAACAAAAAAACTTATATGATTACGAGCGGTGCATTAGTACTTGCTATGTCTCAACTTTTATCTTACGTAAAATTTTTTGAGCTTCCACAAAGTGGATCTGTAACTCTTGCATCGATGGCTCCCATTTTATTTTTTCCACTGATTTGTGGTCCAAAATATGGGCTTATAACATCATTTACTTATGGTATTTTACAATTCGTATTGGGAGGAACTTTTTATCATCCACTTTCACTAATTCTTGACTATCTGTTAGCTTTTGGAGTCTTGGGAATAACAGGTTTCTTTAGAAAAAATCTTAAAACTTTTCTAGCAGGATCAATATTTGCTATGTTTTTAAGATATTTATGCCATTTCTTGAGTGGATTCATAATTTTTGGAGAATACGCTCCAGCTGGTCAGTCACCAGTAATTTATTCAGCTGTATATAATTCTTTTATATTAGTTGAAGCACTTATAACAATTCCAGTTTTAGTAATACTTTATAAAAAAGTACTTCCTAGAATTAAATAATTTTAAAGTAAAAGCGACCGTTTTTTGACGGCCGCTTCTACTTTTATGTTTAAATATATTTTTTTTATTCAAATATTGCTTCTATAAAATTATCTAAATTAAAATCTTGTAAATCCTCTATTCCTTCACCAACACCTACGAGTTTGATTGGAATTTCAAGTTCAGACTGAAGTCCTATGACAACTCCACCCTTCGCTGTTCCATCTAACTTAGTAAGAGCTATTCCTGTAATTTCACTTGCTTCTTTAAATGTCTTAGCTTGATTCATTGCATTTTGTCCAGTTGTCGCATCCAACACTAGAAGTGTCTCCCTATTAGCTTCTGGATAATTTTTCTTTATAATTCTATTTATTTTTTCCAACTCATTCATCAAATTAGATTTATTGTGAAGACGTCCTGCAGTATCAACTATTAAAATATCAGTCTTTCTAGCCTTTGCTGCTGTTATCGCATCAAACACAACTGCTGCTGGGTCAGACCCTTCTTCGTGGCTAATTACGTCTACATTTGCTCTATGACCCCACTCTTCTAATTGGTCAATTGCTGCAGCTCTAAATGTATCGGCTGCACAGACAAGTACAGATTTTCCTTCATTTTTAAATCTTTGAGATAATTTACCAATCGTTGTAGTCTTACCAACACCATTTACTCCAACTATTAATATAATTGTAGGAGATTTAGAAATAATTTTAGAATTTAATTCAGGGTTCATCAGCTTTTTGGCTTCTTCCATCAAAAGTGGTTTTACTCTAGCTGGCTCGTTTACCTTTTCTCTTATTAAAGTTTCTCTTAAATTATCGATCAGTTTCATTGTAGTATTCATGCCAACATCAGCGGAAATTAAAATATCTTCCAAATCTTCTAACATATCGTCATCGATTTTAACATAATTTCCTAATACAGTATTTATTTTTATTCCGACTTCTTTTCTAGTTTTCGTCAATCCTTCTTTAAGTCTTCCAAAAAATCCAAGTTTATTATCAGGCTCTTCTTCTGTTGACCTTTCTGCACTTCTTTCACTTTCTGCTATTTCTAATGAATCTTCGGAGTCTTCTTTTAAAGTTTCTATTTTTTCTTCTGCAATTTTTTTATCTGCAATTGCCTCTTCTTTTTCTACTCTTTCTTCCACAGTTTCTGAAGGCACTTCTTCACTCTCAAAAGTCTCTTCTGTATTTACTGATTCTTTATCTATATCTTTAGCATCTAAGTTTTCTTCTACTTTTGCACCTTGAGGTTCAATTGACTTTTCATTTTTTTCTTCTAACGGCAGTTCTTCTGTCTCTTTTTTTACAAAATTATCTTCTGCATTTTCTTCTAAATCTACTTGAAGTGTTTCTTGGTCCTTAGTTTCTGATTCATCTATTTCAACTTTATCTATTGATTCATCTTTAACTAGAACTTCATCTACTGCTTCATCATCAGAAGACTCATCTTCACTAATTTGATCTTCAGGCTCTTTTTGAGTTTCTTCTTTCTCTAAATCTGCGTTTTCTTGATCTTCTATTTCATTAGATTCGACTAAATCTTCTTCTTTTTTTGTTTCATCTTTTTCTTGTTTTTTAAATTTATCTTTTAACCACTCGAACATAAAATTCCTCCTAGTCATTTAACTTTACAGAATAAAGCGTACTTATTCCCTTTTCTTCCATAGTTACACCATACATGCTCTTTGCTATTTCCATAGTTAACTTTCTGTGCGTTATTATAATAAATTGAGTTCCTTTTAAAGTTTGAAGATACTCTGCATACCTCTTGATATTCGCATCATCAAGAGCTGCATCAATCTCATCCAATATACAAAAAGACGCAGGTCTTACTTTTAATAGAGCAAATAAAAGTGCCACTGCAGTAAGAGCCCTCTCTCCTCCAGAAAGTAAGCTAAGAGATTGCAGTCTCTTTCCTGGCGGAGAAGCTTTTATCTCAATTCCAGACTCTAAAATATCTCCTTCGATATTTATTTCAGCATGTCCACCATTAAATAGTATTTTAAAAATGCGTTCAAAATGAGATGAAATCTCCCCTATGGCATCTTTAAAACTTTTTTTCATCTCAGAATCCAATTTTAATAGAATTGATTCAATTTCCTCTTTCGCATCAATTAAATCATCTCTCTGTTTAGAGTAAAAATCAAGTCTATCACTTACTAATTTATACTCTTCAATAGATCCCACATTGACTTCACCATAATTTTTCACTTTTCTGCGAAGCGATTTTACAAGTTTTTCAGGAACATCAGGAATATCTTTTATTTCCTTAATATCTTTTTTTGAAACATCATATTCTTCTTCTATTCTAGATATATTAGAAGAAATAGAATCTCTTTTAACTTCTATTTTGTATTTTCGATTTTCGCGTTCATTTTCGTTTTTTAATAACTTTTCATTTATCTTTACTATCTCTTCTTTGTGAAGATTTAACTTTTCATTATTTTTAAATATTAATTCTTCTATCTCGCTTATGTCATTTTTTAAAATAGATATTTCTTCTTCAATGGCATCAGATGATACTAAAGAACTTGAAAGTTCTTGAGACTTTTGTTGTAAAGTTTTTTCATCTTCTTTTAGTTGTTCTTCTAATTCTTTAATAAAATTATTAGATTCTTCAATTGATTTTTCTACTCTCTCAATTTCCATCAAATTGTATGATGATTTTTCTTTATTCTCTTTTTGAAGCAAAATTAGATCTAGGCGAGAAGATTTATATTTTTCAAGTTCATTTTTTAAATCCAAAAACTCAGTGTCCTTATCCATATTGTCAGAAAGCTCATCGAGTTTTTTTAATTTATATTCAATGAGATTATTATTAGTTGTGAGATTTTTAGAATCTTCTTCGATACTTGTGACAATTTCAGACTTTTCTTTCAAATATCTACTTAAGTAATCTTCGTTTATTTCATTACTTTGTTTATTTTTTAAAATATTATTGTCAATTGAATCTAACTTCTGGGACAACTCATTTAACTTTTCTTTTAAATTTTCAAATTTATCTATAAGCAAGTTATATTCGTTTTGTTTATCTGATAATAAATTTTCGGTTTTTTCTCTTTCTAAATTCTTATTTTTTACTTCCTTAGAAAGTTCTAAAATCTCATTTTTTCTCTGAATAAATGAAGCATTGTGATGATTTAAACTTCCTCCAGTAATTGATCCAGATGTATTAAAAACTTCTCCTGCAAGTGTAACGACTTTGATGTTGTATTTTTTTGAAAGGCTTGCACCGTGTTCATAATTATCTGCAATTAGTACATATCCAATTAAATTTTCAAAAATGTCTCTAAACTTATTATCAAAACTTATAAGATCAGATGCAATTCCAATTACGCCCTTTCCTGAGATATTCTTATTAGTTTTTCTACTTTTAACTCTATCTAGTGGCAAGAAAGTGATTCTCCCCATTTTATTCTTTTCTAGAATTTTTAACATCTTATAAGTTTCAGAGGTGTTTTCTACAATTATATTTTGAGCCATTGCGCCCAGGGCAACGCTTATTGCTTTTTCATATTCTTCAGAAACACTAAATTTTTCACCAACTGGTCCATATAAAGAATTTTGAAATATATTCTTGTTATTAGAATAGTTCATAAAAGTTTTAACTGATCTATTGTATCCTTCAAAATTAGACTCCATATTTTCCAAAATCTTAAGTCTTGTGGCCTTTTCATTTAGTTCGTTGGTCAAAGAACTTAATTTTTCATTTTGATTTTGACAAAATCCTTTTAATTTTTCCAATTCGCTTTGAATGCTATTAAGCGAATTCAACAGATCTCTTTTACTATTTAGTTTTTCTTTTTTTTCACTTTCCAAACTTTCAATTAGAGATTTAAATTCTTTTTTATTATTTTCAAAATTTAAAATATTACTATCAATTGAGGATTTTCGATTCTTCTTCTCCTCAATCATTACACTTAAAGTTTCATTTCTAAACTTAATATTTTCTATCTCGTTATTTAGTATATTCTGATTGGAACTTTTTTCTTTTTCACTCTTTTCTATATCGTTAACTTCATTCGATTTAATCTCTATAGCTTTTTCAATTTCTACGAGTTTTTTGCTCAGTTCCTCTTTCTCTTCATCAAAATTATCTTTTTTTGCTTTAAGTTCTTTTAAATTTTCGCTATAACTATTAATCTTAGAACTTTCTTCTACCTTGTCATTATTTATTCTCTTTACATCTCTATTAAGAGATTTAATCTGCTCGTCTAAAACGCTAGACTTGACTTTTAATTCCTCTAACTTTCCACCCTTTAATGACAGCTCATCTTTTTTTGACTTGAGATTTTCAGATTGTTCTTTGCTAAGTGTTTCAATATTGGATTTCTCTTCTAAAATTTCTTTTTTTCTTTTATGTAGAAAGTCAAATTCAAGTTTCAAATCCTTGATGTCTTTAATGAGGTCTTCAATTTCTTCATTTAAAATCTTTATTTTTTTTGAAACAAAATTTAAATCGATCTCTTTTAACCTGTTATAATCTTCTAAATACCTAGTCGCCTTTTGTGCTTGGAGTTTTAAATTCTCCTCTTGAGTAGAAATTTCTTGAAGTAAATCTTCAATTCTTACTAAATTCTCCTCAGTCTTTAAGAGTTTATTTTTAGATTGAACCTTTTTGTATTTAAATTTAGATATTCCAGCAGCCTCTTCAAATATAGCACGCCTGTCTTCTGGTCTAGAACTTAAAACAGACTCAATTTTGCCTTGACCGATTACAGAGTAACCATCCTTGCCAATGCCTGTATCCATAAAAAGTTCTTTTATATCCTTTAAACGACACTTTTTATTGTTAATCAAAAATTCACTTTCAAGAGACCTATACATCCTTCTAGTTACAGAAACTTCATTATACGGTGTATCTAAAGTCTTATCAGAATTGTCAAAAACTATTGTAACTTCAGCCATGCCAAGTGGCTTTTTGGAGTCGGTACCTGAGAAGATTACATCTTCCATCTTAGTACCTCTCAAATTTTTAACAGATGTCTCTCCCAAAACCCATGTTATAGCATCGGTAATATTGCTTTTTCCACTTCCATTTGGTCCAACTATGGCAGTTATTGACTCATTTAATTCAATTGTCGTTTTATTTGCAAAAGATTTAAACCCTTGCATTGTAACTGTCTTCAAAAACATCTATCGTTCACCTTGTAATAATCGCGAATATCTATTAATTCATCTCTTTTTGATAAAACTCTAACTTGAAAATCTCCCAACTCTTCTTCTGAAAGATTTAATTTTTTTATATTTAGTTTCGAGATGATTTCATTTTTATTTGCTTTTTTTTGTCCACTTATATTAGAAATGTTTTTGCCGCTTGCTTTTAATGTAATTTCTTCACTTACATTTTTGCTTTCAAAAAAATAGTTAAGAAGAGAAATTTTCATATAAAAGGACTCGACAAATTGTCTGTAGGCAGGATGAAAAGCTCCAGCTACAACATCTTTTTCAAAATTAATATTTTCAGTAGGCTGAAGTCCAACTCTTATGACATTTATATTGTCTTTATAATAGATATCTAAAATATCTGCCACTATAGGAATAGATTCTTCCAAGTTTAAAGCCTTATATAGTCCATGTTCATATTGATAATTTAAAGCTGTCTCTTTAATTACAAGAGTCGGATAAATTCTTACACAATATGGATCTAATTTAGTAAATTCTTTAGCTGTATAAATTGATCTAGCATAACTATCGCCAGGAAGTCCAACCATTTGTTGAAGTCCCAACTTAAATCCATAATCTTTAATCATTTTGCTTGACTTATATACAACTTCATCATCGTGGCCTCTGTTTGATTTATCTAAAACTTCAGCATTAAGACTTTGAACTCCAAGCTCAATTATATCTACTAAATTGTCCTTTAAATTTTCTAATACTTTTTCATCAATTGCATCTGGTCTTGTGGAAAGTCTAATTTTACTAACAAATCCTTTTTCTTTAAAGTTTTTTGCCACTTCAAGCAGTTCTTTTTGCTTATCAATTCCTATTGCTGTAAAACTACCGCCATAAAATGCAACTTCAACATTGTCTTTTCTCTTGAAATAAGAAAGATATTCCAAAATAGTTTTTTCAACATCACTACTTGAAATATCTGTTGAAGCTCCAGTAATTTTTCTTTGATTGCAAAAAACGCAATCGTTTGGACATCCAAAATGAGGAACAAAAATAGGAATTATATTTCTCTTAGACATTTTTTGATTCCTCCAAAGCGTTCACGGCAGATTTAGCAGCCATTTGTGTAGCTTTCTTTTTTGTCTTGCCTTGACCCTTTCCAACAACTTTACCATCTAAAACTAATTGACAATAAAAAGTTTTGTCGTTATCAGGACCTTCTTCTCCAATAATTTCGTACTTGCAAGTCTTGCCTGACTTTTGTATCATCTCTTGAAATTCGGTCTTATAGTCTCTACTTATATTTTTAATATCGTCGACATTTATATAAGAGTCAAAAAGTCTAAGCACAAACTTTTCACAAACTTCAAAAGAAGAGTCTAGGTATATCGCTCCTATAAGTGCCTCTATGGCATCGGCAGAAGTAGATTCTCTAAATCTACCGCCATTTTTAATTTCTCCTCTTCCAAAATATATTAATGATCCAATGCCAATTTGCTTTGAAATTGCAAATAATAGGTGCTCATTAACACATTCAGATCTAAGTTTAGATAGATAACCTTCAGACTCTTTTGGATATTTTAAATATAAAAATTCACCAATTACTAAATCTAAAACAGCATCGCCCAAAAACTCAAGCCTTTCATTACTTTCATAATGGTGCATTCTATTTTCATTAACATAAGAGCTGTGTGTTAAGGCAGTTTTTAATAAACTGATGTCGTTGAAAAAATAACCAATTTTTTCTTGAAATAGATTTAGTTCATCTTTCATATTAAATCACTGTTCGATTTCTTCTACATAATCTATTACGTCGCCAATAGTTTCTAACTTTTCTAGATCTTCTTCTGCCACTTCAATATCATACTCTTCTTCAATACTCATGATTAATTCAACAAGTTCAATTGAATCAGCATTTAAATCATCTTGAAAAGACATATCTTCGTCGAGCTCATCGACTTCCTTGTTAAAATGTTCTGCAATAAGTTTTAAAATATCTTCTTTCATTTATCTTCATCTCCCATTTTTTCCTTTATTTTTTTAACGACTTCATTATTATTAATTTCAATAGCATATTTAGCTGCATTTTTAATTGCTAGTCTATTAGAGCTTCCGTGAGCTTTAATTATATTACCGTCTATTCCAAGAAGTATTGTTCCACCAACCTCATCAGAATTTAAACCACTAATATTTGACTTAACACCTTTTATAAGTTCAAGTTTATCATCTTCGCCTATATTAGATTTTTGTATTTCTTTAAACATTATTTTAGCTAAAAGATTAACTGTTCCTTCAATACCTTTAAGAAGAATATTTCCAGCAAATCCATCACAAACAACTAAATCGCAATCAGTTGTAAGAATGTCTCTTGACTCAACATTTCCAGCAAAATTCAAACTAGAATCTTTTAAAAGCTCATATGTCTTTTTAGTTAAATTATTGCCCTTGCCTTCTTCTGCACCAATATTCAAAAGTCCAATTTTTGGATTATTTATCTTGAACTGAGTTTCTAAAAATACTTTACCTAAATTTGCAAATTGAAGTAAAAGTTCAGGTGTGGTGTCAGTATTTGCACCAGAATCAATAAGCACAGTGCTTGATTCTATACCAGGAACATAAACTGGCAAAACCCCACGCTTTATTCCCTTAATTCTTCCAACTATAAATAGTCCTCCAGCAAGTAATGCACCAGTGCTTCCTGCTGAAATTAAAGCATAGTCCTTATTTTCTTTTATTAATTTAAGGGCAACTACTAATGAAGAATCTTTTTTTCTTCTAATTGCAAAAGCAGGATCTTCATTATTTTCAATAGTTTCTTTTGCATCAATTATTTCTACTTTGTCTTCATCATAGACAGTATTACTTAGTACATCTTTGGCAAAGTCCATATCGCCAACTAAAATAATTTCTGCATCAAATTCTTTGGAGGCATCTAAAGCTCCCATTATTATATCTTCGCGGTTATCTCCGCCATTTATATCAAAAACTAGTTTCATTTTTACCTCCCTTAAGCCTTATCTTAATATATATCAAAGTTTTAAAAAAATCAATATATTATGACTTTCTTAACATATGAAAAAAAGACAATTGTCTTTAAATTATAAATAGAAAAATGCGGCCAACTCATTAAAGAGAAAGCCGCATTGTAAAAGATTAATTTTTTAATCTATATATTTATTTGTCTTCTTCTGATAAGTTAAGATAGCTTTTATATCTTTCCATAGCATTTTCTTCAGCTACTTCGTAAAGCTTTTCTGCTCTTTCAGGGAATAATTTCTTAAGTGAAGTATATCTTACTTCTCCGTTAAGGAAATCTCTGTAAGGTTTAGTAGGTTCTTTAGAATCTAGAGTGAATGGATTCTTTCCTTCTTTCTTAAGTTCAGGATTGTATCTATATAGGTGCCAGTATCCAGTTTCAACAGCCTTCTTTTCCTCTTCAACTGAGAATCCCATACCGATCTTAATACCGTGGTTGATACATGGTGCATAAGCAATAATTAGAGATGGTCCATTATATGCTTCTGCTTCCTTAATTGCCTTAAGTGCTTGATTCTTATCTGCACCTATTGCAATTTGAGCTACATATACATATCCGTAAGTTGTAGCCATAAGTCCTAGATCTTTTTTCTTAGTAATTTTACCAGATGCGGCAAATTGAGCTATTGCAGCTGTTGGTGTAGCCTTAGAAGCTTGACCACCAGTGTTTGAATAAACTTCCGTATCTAGTACAAGTACATTTAGATCTTCTCCAGAAGCAAGTACATGGTCAAGTCCACCATATCCAATATCGTAAGCCCAACCGTCTCCACCGATAATCCATTGGCTCTTCTTAATCAAGAATTTTTCAAGTCCTTGTAAGCTAAAGATTATATCGTCAGCTTTTTCATCTCCAAAATGTTTATCTAAAACTTTAAGAACATCAGCTGTTGCAAGTTTAGATGATTTATAATCGTCTTTTCCATCAATCCAAGCTTGGAAAGCTTTATTTGCTTCTTCATCAACGCCTAGTTCAATGAATTCTTCCATTAAATTTTTAATTCTATCTCTTGTTTGAATTTGAGATACCGCCATACCATATCCATATTCAGCATTGTCTTCAAATAGAGAGTTAGCCCATGATGGTCCATTTCCATGCGCATTTTTGCAATATGGCATTGAAGGAGCAGAACCTCCCCAAATTGAAGTACATCCTGTGGCATTTGCAATACTCATTCTGTCACCAAATAATTGAGTTACAAGTTTTACATAAGGAGTTTCTCCACAACCAGCACATGCACCTGAGAATTCAAGTAATGGTGTTTGGAATTGAGAAGTCTTTACATTAGTAGATTCAATTTCATCTTCTTTTGAACTTACATAATTAGAAGCATATTCCCAATTAATAACTTGTTTGTGTATTTCATCTTCATATGGGCTCATAACTAGAGCTTTTTCTTTTGCTGGACAAACTTGAGCACAGTTACCGCAGCCTGTACAGTCAAGAGGTGAAATTTGAATTCTGTAATCATATTGTTTGAAGTCCTTACCAACAGCTTTTTTAGTTTCAAATGTTTCAGGCGCATTAGCTTTTTCTTCTTCGTCTAGTAAGAAAGGTCTAATTACTGCGTGTGGACATACAAATGAACATTGATTACATTGAATACAGTTTTCAATTTTCCAATGAGGTACATTTACAGCGATACCTCTCTTTTCGTAACGGCTTGTACCAGATGGGAATGATCCATCTTCCATATCAACAAATGCAGATACTGGAAGATTATTTCCTTCTTGTCTGTTCATAGGAATTAGAATATCATTTATAAAGTCAGGTGCTCCTGGGATTTTGCTATAAACTGTATCGTCAGCATCTTTCCAAGAATCTTTAACTTCAACTTTAACTAAAGCATCAATTCCTGCATCCACTGCCTTATAGTTCATTTCAACGATGTCATCGCCTTTAGCACCATAATCTTTTACTATTGCTTCTTTAAGAAGTTTTTGTGCTTGATCTATTGGTAAAACTTGAGAAAGTTTAAAGAATGCAGATTGCATTACCATATTAGTTCTTCCGCCAAGTCCAACTTCTGATGCGATCTTAGTTGCATTGATTATATAAAACTCAATGTCATTTTTAGCAATATACTTCTTCATATAACCTGGTAGATGCTCTTCTAATTCATCTTCAGACCATACTGTATTTAGTAAGAATTTACCACCCTTCTTAAGTCCTTTTAGTAAGTCATAAGAATATACATATGATTGTTTAGAACAAGAAATAAAATCAGTTTCTGTTAACAAATATGTTGAAGTAATTCTGTTATTTCCAAATCTTAAGTGAGACATTGTAACTCCACCAGATTTTTTGGAGTCATAGTCGAAATAACCTTGTGCGTACATATCAGTGTTATCTCCAATAATCTTAATAGCAGATTTATTAGCACCAACAGTTCCATCAGAACCGAATCCCCAGAATTTACATCTGATTGTTCCCTTAGGTTCAGTGGTAATAGTTCTATTGATTGGAAGTGATTTATTAGTTACATCATCAACGATACCAACTGTAAAATCATTCTTAGGTTTTTCTGTTTTTAGATTATCAAATACTGATAATATATCTGTAGGGTTAGTGTCTTTAGATCCAAGACCGTAAATACCACCAACGATTAGTGGTTTATTTTCTTCTTCATAGAATACATTCCTTACATCTAAGTAAAGTGGTTGTCCGTCTGCACCTTTTTCTTTAGTTCTATCTAAAACTGCAATTCTTTCAACAGTATCAGGAATTGCATTTAAAAGATGTGTTGCTGAGAAAGGTCTATATAGGTGAACTTTAACTACACCAGTTTTTGCTCCTTCAGCATTTAAGAAGTCGACAACTTCTTCAATAGTTTCTGTTACAGATCCCATAGCAACAATGATATCTGTCGCTTCTTTATCTCCATAATATGTGAATAGATCATAATCTCTACCAGTTAAATCAGAGATTTTTTTCATATAATCTTCTGTTATTCCAACGATATTGTTGTAGAAATTATTAGATGCTTCTACTTCTTGGAAATAAATATCAGGATTTTGAGCAGTTCCTCTAATTTGAGGATCAGATGGATTTAATGCTCTCTTTTTAAATTCGTTTACTGCTTCTTTGTCAATTAACTTTGCTAGATCATCATAATCAAGAACTTCAATTTTTTGAACTTCGTGAGATGTTCTAAATCCGTCGAAGAAGTGAACAAATGGAACTCTTCCTTTAATTGCAGATAAATGTGCAACTCCTGCAAGATCCATAGCTTCTTGAACAGATCCTGAAGCTAACATTGCAAATCCTGAAGCACGTGTAGCCATAACGTCTTGGTGATCGCCAAAAATTGATAGTGCGTGAGAAGCAAGTGCTCTTGCTGCTACGTGGAATACTCCTGGTAGTAATTCTCCTGCAATTTTATACATATTTGGCAACATAAGTAATAATCCTTGTGAAGCTGTATAAGTAGATGTCAATGAACCAGCTTGTAATGCTCCGTGAACAGCGCCTGCTGCTCCACCTTCAGCTTGAAGTTCTTTTACCATAACTTCTTGACCAAAAATATTTTTTCTGCCATGAGATGCCCATGCATCTATATGTTCAGCCATTGGTGAAGAAGGAGTAATTGGATAAATACAAGCTACATCAGAAAACGCATAAGCTACGTGAGCGGCAGCTTCGTTTCCATCCATTGTTTTAAATGTTTTTGCCATTTTTGCCTCCTAAAATTTATTAATTTATTAATATATAACAACCATACTATATATAATTATAGAACTTATTAAAAAATAATTCAATAATATAATTAAAATATATTTTCTGTAAATATTGCAATTAGCGGATTTGAAAAGGATTCTATATTGTGGAATATGATTTTTAAATATAACATTATTTCATTTTATTAATATGTTGAAAAATTTGACTTGTGAAAGAATATATAAATTTTCTTTTTCTTATAATTTATATATTCTATTGTTATTAAAATATAGACTCTGTAAATACTTAATTTAAATATTTTAAATTATAAATAAATTTCTTAAAATATTTTTTACTTCAAATTAATAAAGAATTTCTATCTCTTAAAATAATATTTATAAGTTTTAAAAATAGAAAACAGGTTGGCGTAATTTGTGCAATAAAAAAAGTGTATCTTAAATAAGATACACTTATCTGGTGCTAAAGATACCAACCAATCAATATACAAACAAAAAATAATAACACTTAAAGTTGCATAAGAATAGCCCCGCATCAAGCAGGGCTTATTTTTTTATTGCAATAAAAAAAGGCCCAGAGATTTCTCTCTGAGCTCAATTGCATTAGAAATGTTATAAATTATTTTAAATCTACTATTTATTAAAAAGTTACATACATACTAATTTTTAATCTTCTTTATAATCTTCCGTATTAATTACATTTGTGATATCTGTAGGCTTAGAATCTGCAATGCCTTCTGAAAGCATATAGATGCATAAGCCACCAATGGCACTAATAAGCGCTACAATTCTTTCAGTCGTTTCTGGACCTGCACTTGTAAAAGCAACCAAAGATATAATCACAGCACTTACGCAAGCCCAAAATTTTCTACTACCTAACTTTCTTAGTAAAACTTCTTTTTTCATAATATTCTCCTTTCAAATTACATTAATGATTGTATTTAATTTTCTTCCTTGGTCTTTTATTATTTTCCCATTTGCCACCATAGCAGTAGATCCACCACCATCAAGGTTTATTGCACTTACTAAACTAAATTCTTTTAGCAAATCATTTCTTGCATCTGTAAGTGTTCGATTTTCTTTTGTTATTAACAATAAGATACTGTTATCCTTTGTATAAGCCATCATAGTATGCGGAGCAAATCTTGATATATCTGGCAATGTTTTTTCTAATTTCAAATTATAATCAGGATATAAAGCATTACCGCCTATAGCCCATTTGATTTTACCAAGTTTATTAATTTCAGCAATATTATTAAATCTATCCATGATTACACGACCATCTGTAAAACAAACCATAGTGCCTTTTTTTAGTCCTCTGTAACTATTAGTATGAGCATTAGGACCAAGTGGTATATTATCTTGAATTGCAATTTGCCATATACTTTGTTTACTCTCTGATCTACGTGTATCAAAAAAAGTACCATTTATAGCAAACGTACGATTTAATTGACTCATCTTCCTACCCGCAACAAATCCAATATTTATATTTTGTGGACTTGTCTCTATTACATGAAAATTACCTTTTTGGTAATATCTAGTTTTAGTTAGTTTTTTTTTAAGATTTTTGCAGCTACAACTGCAAGTTCGGCTCTTGTAACTTTTTCATCTGGTTTAAAATCACCATCATCATAACCCGTCATTATACCTTGCTCTTTTACTTCTTCTATATATTTTTCAGCCCAATGTCCTTTATAATCAAATTTTTTATTTTCCATTTTCTCAACTCCATAATATTTTGCAATTGCATTAGCTAAATTGTTAGCTACCAACTCTAAATTATCCAAATATTTTTTAAGTTCATTAAAATTATCATGAAAACAGAATTCTATAATCATTCCATTTTTAGCATAATTATTTCTAAGCACTCCATAATAATTTCCACCACTAGAATTTTTTCTATACTTTACACCACGGTTAGGTATATTTATTGTTGTTGATACAGCATTGCAGATGACTACTCCAAGCTTTTTGTTGCTATACTTTGGATTTACATCATCCCAAACTTCTACTCCACTTCCGCCACCAGCATTAGTATGCAGTGATAGCATTAAGTCATATCCTTTACCTTTTTGACCTCGACTAGCAAGTGATGGATTATCTGTAATTACTTGCCTAGTTGTACCTACTTCAAAGCCTTTTTTCTCTAAAGCTTTTTTAAAAATTAAGTACATCCTAAAAGTATTATCTCCTTCATTACCTATTTTAGAACCACGATTAAATTTTGCACCTGCCCCATGTCCAGGATCTAATAAAATTCTCATAACTAATCACCTTTTTTTAAGTTCTCTAAATCTGTTTTATCTAAATTATCTTTAGTTCTTCTAAAAAATTGCCCGATTGACTTTGGTAAAGTTCCAGGTGCAATAACATCATAATTTTCAACAATCGAAATCCCATATGTTACAGTTATTGAATAAATTAAAAATACTGCTACTCCACCATAGCCTAGAATCCAAAGATACGGACAAATTAAAAACACCAGTCCAACCACGGAAAGGTGTTTTAAAATCCCTTTTAATCCTACTTTACTATCTAAATCCTTAGAAAAAGCAGCTTTAGCATATCCTGATAAAACGTCTAAAATAACTGCTAAAATAAAAATATGGTAGTGGCTAATATGAGCAATTCTACCATATGCTTCTCTTAATAAACATAAATCTATTTCCATGTTATACACCTCTTTATTTTAATATCTGGTTTTTTAAACACTAATATAAGAGATATCAAAAGAATGATAGGTCACGCTGAAATTTGGATCATCCTTATTACTTAAAGTAATTTTCCCAGAGTCATCTATTGATATCTTAAACCCACTATATGTTCTATATATATAATGATTAGGTCTGATTGTTATAGGTAACAATTTTATGTTGTCACGTGCATTACCTAATACCTCACCAGATACGCAAACAAAATTGCCAATTTTTACATAAGCTATAGAAATCCCATGCTCATTTTGAAATTGCAAAATTTTCCCTCTTTCAAGTTCTTTATTCCATTTTTCTTTTTCTGAATCAGTAACAAGCCTATGAGTTTCATCAGCTTCAAGTTCTGATAATTTTGTTATTTTAGTAGATAATTTTTTAATGGCATCTTTAGTTCTTAAAGGTGTCATGTATTTAGTATCATCAGTAGCAGTTTCAGCTTCTATTTTACTTGCTTTTTCAAGTTCTTTATCCCATTTTTCTTTTTCTTCATCTGTAACAAGTCTATGTGTTTCATCTTCTTCAGCATCTGCAAGCTTACCAGTCCACGCAATATCCTTTAAGGATATAAACCATTTTGATAACTTACTAAAAATTATTTTTATACTATCTGTACTAAAGATATTTTCTTTTTTATTTGCTTCATTAAAAGATATTTGACTATTTTCTTCAAGTTTATCTTTATTTAATATTTCTATGTTTTCTTTAAATTTTCCGTGGTCATAATTAGTAAAGTTTCTTGCTGCTGTAGTTGCCTTTGGCCAATCTTTAGCTTTACCTTCAATACCTCTATCGACATCTAGTCCTCCGTCTTCTCGCTTTTTTTTAATTAATATAGTTTCTGCATTAGCACCATTGCCTATTACAGCAAGATTAGGCAGAGTTCCAAAAACACTACTGTCAGCTACATACATTATGTTTCCACCACTAGCAAGTGGTGATGTCAAAAAAGTATCTGGAGAGTTAGCCACTCCATCATACATTTTATTTAAGTTCGTCATTTTCCACCTCTTTTTTTAAGTCTACAAATCTATGCTTACCGATTTTTATTTCGTGACAATGTACATAATTTTCATCTGGAGCATAAAAAGTGTTATATGAGTGTTTTGGCACTACTATTTCATGGAAGTGATTCGTTTTAGTATTAATAATCTCCACCCCCTCTGGAATTTGTAAATAATTGTATAAAAATACTTGCGTTAATTCTTGTTAAACCGTCTGGCACTATTTCTACTTCATGCCATGTTCCTCTTTGTATTCTTCCATCTTCATCTTTTGAAAGGTAAGGTATTATATTAATCTCACTTCCATAGTTATATACCGCTTCTCCATCTACTGTTAAATAACATCGTCTCGCCTTTGGTCCTTCATAAATTCCGTGTTTTTGTTCGTGAGTATGTCCAGGAATAGTAACATAATGACTATGGTCTGGAATTTGCAAAGAAAAGCTGTGAGTGTGAGCCTCCACGCTAAAACTATGAGTGTGAGGTTCTATATCAAACCTATGCTCGTGTCTGTTTACTTGGTAAAATTCCACCCACTTAGACCAGTCCACACCTGCACTTGATCTTAAGTAGACTTTTACATTTCCTCCCTCGACATCAGCTGCGCCGTGAGTTGTGCTATAAGAGCCACCGCCAGATGATGTGGATCCATAGTCCCCACCACCAGATGATGTAGAGTCTGACTGATAACTTCCACCACCAGATGACGTTGATGTAGTCTTAGTTTCTTTATACTCCAGTCCCACACTATAAGACCTAAAAGGCTCTATGGTGTAGTTAAGTATCAGCTTATTTATCCTAGCCATCTCTTGTGGTATATAAAACTTAAGTTTTAAAGGGTGACCCCTGTCAGCGTTATCTGCATATACTATTTGTTGTAAGTTAGTTGCTCCTTGTGCGTAGGTATCGTTGATTCTTGACCTTTCCATTAAATCTGAAATAGATCCCGTAATATCTTGAGACTTATTAGCTATTTCAAGGTTTATATCAAAAGGATTGCCTCTTATATCAGGTTTAGATACTGAAACTATTGGAACTTTAATGTTTATCTCATCTTCAATGTCTCTAATTAAAATATAATCTCCTGGTCTAAATTTAGGATACTTTTTAGGCTGACTTATAGATAAGTCAACGGCTTTTATTTTATAAGATACATAAGGTTCTGATAAATCATTTAACACCATTTGAGCGTATTCTTTAAGAGTTTCAGGACTTTCAAAACGTCTGTCAACTAATATAGTTGATTTTAGTCCATACTTAGACACATTTTTTTCTAAGTAATCTTTTCCACTATTTACGCTTTTAATATCAAGTTGATTGTCCCCTTCTCCATAACCAAGCGGATAAACCCTCGTAACTAAATTAGTTGGATCTACAGTCTTTTCGATATTCTGCATATTTTTCTTATACTGTATATCTGCTTTATACTTTTCATCTAACCTCTTTAAAGATAACCCCCAAGGATAAGAAGTTGTATCAAATTCCCATTTATATTTGTCCACAAAAGGCTTTGGAATAGAAAATAATGCTGCTAAAAGATTTTCATTCTCCCACTTATATTCAAATTGCCTCCTAAAATCACATTCTATTAGTTGCCATCTTTTTACTGCTTGTCTATCCAAAACATATCTAATGACTCTATCTGTATATATCCCGACATTTCCTATTTGATGATATTTAAACATTACATCATCAAGTAATGTCGCTAATACATGTTCACACTCATACTCTATATAAGGTGTTTCTTCACGAGTTAGGACATTGGGTAAAATTCTAAAAAGTTCAACTCTGTAATCTCCATCAAAGAGTTCAACAAAATTAAAAATCTCACAATATTTAGTCTTTTTGTCATCTCTAGGCAACTTAAATTTGCAAGTCCAAAGTTCATTGAGTTTTAAGTCATAACTTATGTCAAAGGCATTTTCAAGTCTTGCTAACTCTTTCATATTTTGATTATAAATTTTAATATTATATTTCTTCATTATAACCACTTGTCTTTCCAATAAGTGTCAATTTGTACCCCATTTGCTCCAATTGCTTCAATTTCAATATCATTATCGCCAATTAAAAAGTCAAAGAAATCTCCGTCTGTGCTCATTAAATGCATTGCATTTTCTCCATTGACAGTAACTGTCAGATTACACATGTCAATTTCTACTTCTTGACCTGGTTTTAAGACAAGACCTTTAATTTCTACATAGTCCTCTCCTAAAAGAGATCCAACACCAAAAGCATCTATAGACATGTCTCCAGTAGATTCACTTGCATACATTAGGTTAGTTGAGAGCGCTCTGGAGTTTATCTCCATATCTGCATTGGACTTAACTCCCATTATCTTTATATAAAAATTAGCTTTAGCATCAAGTTCAATAGATACTTCTGCTTCAGAAATATATTTATCTACTAGAAATTTTGATATATTAGATTCTAAAACTAAATCGCTATTTCCGTTAACCGATGCAATTTCTGAGTTTTTAACATTAAATTTACCGACATTAAATTTTGTCATAGTAAATCACACCTTATGCCATAGTGACTGTTAAATTACCACTATCTAAAATAAATTTATTACCCTCAACAATTTGCGTTGGTTTATTAAATGCACCATGAACTAAAAGGTTTCCGCCTTCTCTGGCATCTCTTATACCAAAGTAAGCAACTTCTCCCCATTCAGCATTAGCTGTTGGGAATTCAATTCTTGTAGCATTGCCTATAACCGCCTTGTCTGACTGTTGAGTAGGTGCTGTAAACGAAATTTGTTGTCTTACATATCCTCCACCAACTACCTCGGCACCTGTGTCAGCATCTGTTGGGTTGGTTTTATATAAAGCTAAATATAAATTAGTTGGCTGTGTTACTTGTTGATTTCTTAAAAAATAATTTAATATCATATCTTCAAGATAATTACTTGCTTTTGCCATCTTAAATCACTACCTTTCTTGTAATTCTTATATTTGTTATGTCACTTGTTCCAGTATTTTTTATAATAAAAGTTCCACAAGTCTTTACATTACCTAGATTAGGTACAGTGACACTCGTGATTCTTTTGCCGTCTTTTAAAATTCTATTTAAATCTTTTGATACTGCAAAAGACTGACATTCAAATTCAATATCTAGTGTTCCTCTTGGCTGCAACATTAGTTGTTCAATCCCTACAGCACTATAAACACTAGCTTCATAAGCTTTATCAGGCTCATCGTCAAAAATTAAGAGACCACTGCCAGATAACCATCCAGCAAGGTCTCTAATTTTAAGTCTAAGATCTTCAAATTTTGATATATACATAACTCCAATAGTTCCTTTTATATATCTTTTTTCATATTCTGTAGATTCCAGTTCCAATGTTCCAGATTTACCAAGTATTGTAAATTCTTTCTTTCGCCTTTCGGGAATTACAGTTCTATCTACAGACTTAAACCCGATATTAAATTCACTGCTATGTTTGCCTTTAAAAGTAAATCCTATCATGTAGTCACCATTCCTCTACCTCTATTAGTATTTTGTTGTAGTTTATTTAATTCCTTTGCAATTTTTTTAATGTCAGCTTCTTCTCTAACTACAAAGGTATTTCCAGTAATTAAAACTCCGCTATTTCCATTGCCTTTTTTCTCTATAACTTCAGCTACAATTGCTTTTAAGTCGTCTAAGGCTCCCACAAACTCTGGTCTCTTTTCTCCGACACCGATAATCGATGGGCTTGAGAAAATACCACCTTTGTCGTACCAATCAACACCAAAATGTGGCACTGATGGAGGTTTTAAACTAAATTGCCCAGAGATTTTAAAGTGTGGAAGTTTAATCTTAGGGAAAGGAAGATGAACGCTTAGTATAGACTTGATTTTATTTATCGCATTGTTAACTGCATCCTTGGCTGCATTTATAGGCTTTTCTATAGCTTGTTTAACTGCGTTCCAAACTGTCGTTGTTGTAGACTTAATGCCATTCCAAACTTCAGTGACTTTATTCTTAATTCCGTCAAATACTGATGTTGCAGTTGATTTAAGTCCATTCCAAATGCCTTCGACACTAGACTTAATTGCATTCCAAACTTCCGTTGTCTTGGATTTCACTGCGCTCCACACAGTTTCTATTGCAGTTTTAACCGCATTAAAGGCTGTAGTCGCTGCTGATTTCAGACCATTCCAAATAGCTACAACTGCTGTCTTAATTCCATTCCAGATTGTCGTTGTCGTGGTCTTAACTGCGTTCCAGACTGTATCTATAGCAGACTTGATCCCATTAAAGGCTGTGCTTGCTACTGACTTAAAGCTGTTCCAAATAGTTTGTAATGTCGTTTTAATTCCATTCCAAACAGTTGATGTAGCAGACTTTATGCCTTCCCAAACTATGGATATAGCTTGCTTGACTCCTTCAAAAGCAGTTGAGGCTACAGTCTTTAAGCCTTCCCAAATTCCAGTTAGGGTCGCCTTAATGGCTTCCCAGACAGCAGACCAAGCAGAGGATATTCCTTCCCAGATCCCTGATAAAAATTCTACGATACCGCCCCATACTTCAGAGGCTTTTTCTTTGATGGTATCCCAATTTTTGTAGAGTAGGACTCCCACAGCTACTATTGCAGCTATAGCAGCAACTACTAAACCTGCTGGACTTGTAATAAATGCGATTGCCTTTGCGAAGAGATCTGCACCTTTTCCACCTTCACTAAAAAAGCTTATAGCCTTACCAAGTCCACCGCTTAATTTTCCAACAGCAACTAAAACTGGTCCTATAGCCGCTGCCATAAGTCCCATCTTGACTATAAATTGTTGCGTTTCCGGACTAAGATTCCCAAACCATTCAGAAAATCTTTGAAAAGTTCCAATTACATTTTCTAAAACTGGAAGTAATACAGTTTGGATTGATGACCCCAAATCAGAACCACTTAATTTTAAATTGTTCATTGCCTGCGTTACTAAATCGATAGGATCTAACATACCTTCCCAAGTGCTGTCTACGCTTCCTGCTGCTTCTTCCATGGCATTTGCAAATTCATCAGCGTTTAGGGCTCCACTTTCTAGCACTTCAAGCATAAAAGCACCGCCCTTAGTACCAAAGGCTTCAGCTGCTATGGCTAACTTTTCTTCATGAGTCGTTGCACTAGCCATTTTTTCTTGCATCTCTTGTAAGCCTTGTGTTACTGACTTGCCTTCCTTTGCCCAGTTGGTTTGAGCCCTTGTTAAGTAAGATAGAGCTTTGTTGGAGTCAATACCTTTCTGTTCCATTCTGCCCATCATTTCTGTTGCTTGTGCAAAGTCCAACCCAAGTTGATTAATTTGAGGACTACCTTTTATCATGATGTCAAAAAGTTTATCTGTTGAAACTCCAGTATTTTGTGCAGTCTTAGTTACAGAATCTAAAACCATGTCAAGATCTTTAGCGGATAGACCATATTTTTCAATAGCTTGTTTGGCATTTATTGTTGATGCCGTTACATCTGCCCCGTTGATTTGAGCAAATTTAATCATCTTTTCTGAAGCTCTTTCTAGTTCTTCTCCAGTTAGACCAAATTGGGTGTTAATTTCGCCGATTGCGTTGCCAACCTCGTCAAAGCTTGCTGGCATATTTCCTGCGACATTTCTAAAGCTTTCTTCAAGGCTCTTAGCCGCTTCGCCTGTTGCCCCAGTCTTTGAAATTACTGTGTCTAAGCCATTGTCGACTTCTTTAAAGGCTGCTATTGATAGACCGGCGACAGCAATTATAGGTGCTGTAACTCCCTTAGTCATTCCTTCGCCGACTTTTACCATCTTGTCGCCTGTAGTTTGCAACTTTTCGCCGACTTGTTGCCACTTGCTATTGGTCTTATCTAATTCCCCTTGTAAAGATTTAAGTTGATTTTCCGTCTTTAAGATCTCTCTTGTAAGTGCATCGTATTCGTCTTGACCTATGTCGCCATTGGCAAGTGCTTGCTTAGCTTGCTCCTGTGCAGTCTTTAAGGTTTCAAGTTTCTTTTTAGTGTTCTCGACAGATTCAGCAAGGACTCTTTGTTTTTGAGCGACCAACTCCGTGTTACCAGGATTAAATTTTAAAGACTTTTCAATATCTCTAAGTTCTTTGTTTAGATCCCTAGAGTTTTTATTTACATCTTTTAAAGCCTTATCTAACTTGGTAGTATCGCCACCAATTTCAATTGTTATCCCTTTTATATTTCCTGCCATCTTCTCACCTGCCTTTAAAATCTATCAAAGTCTTTTTGTGATGCTATCTTCGTTTCTTTTTCTTCTGGCGACTTATTTAATTCGTTATAAGTCTTACAGTAATCTACAATTTGTCCAATTGCCATGCCGTCAAAATCTCTAAGAGTAAGTCCACGAGTGATAGCACCAGTCATAATTACTTCAATGTCTACTTGCTTGTCACTGTTGCTACTTTCGCTATCTCCTTCAATTTTTTTTTAGAAAATAAAGACTCAAAAACCATTGGAAAAACTTCTATTGCTATATCAATAATTGGAAATTCGTCAAACTCTCCAAACCACTTTATTGGCTCAGGGATTGTATCATCTGCACACTTAGCAAGCGTCCAAAGTAAATTCATGATGTCGATTAATTCCAAGCTGTACACATTTTCCAAAAGTCCAGATAATGTCGATGGTTTTAACTCTATGTTTCCATCTTCTTTTGTACTTTCTTTAAACAAATCGTCCATACCATCTAAAAGTTCTGAAATTAAAGGCATGATAACTGTAAGTATGTCAGTATTAAAATTTGCTTTATAAACTAAAGGGAAAGAGGCACTAGCCTTAAACTGTACTTCTTTCCCGTCAATTACTATAGTCTTTATCATAATTAAACCTCTGCATTAGGTACTACTACATAAGGTTTAGCGAAAAAGTCATCATAGCCTGTAGATCCTTCAGATAATTTCGCCTTAACAATCTTAGTGTCAGTTGCTGGGATAGCTTTTAAACTAATTTTATCTGTTGTCGGAGTTGTCTTTTCTTCTTTAGTTTGTCCTTCTACTGATGGACGAGAACTTGTCACATGATAAAAGATGTGTCTTGTTTTATTTTTATCTCCATCAAATTCAAAAGCTAACGCATAAGGAACAGCTTTTGCGTCTGATTTTTCGACAATTGCGCCGTTTTTATCTTTCATATTTCCTAAAATCTTGACTTCGAAATCTTCAGGGATTAAAGCAATTTCAAGATCGCCAGAGTAACCGTTGTTTGAAAATTCAGACCAGTAGATTACATCGTCTGCGTAAAATTCGTTACTGTCGCCTTCAGCATCCAGTGACAAGTTTACTGCTCCAGGTACTTTTATAACTTCGTCAAAAACTACTCCTTCTTCCTTATCGTCTTTGATAGGGAAGACATGAACATTTTTAAGTCCAAATTTAACTTTATTTGCCATATAAATTCTCCTTTAAATTAAATATAGTATGGAATCAAAAAGACCTTTTCTGTGTCTATGTAGACATCTGATCCTTTTTCCCATACTATTTCTGCTTCATCTAATAATTTTTCTAACCTTTCTTCTAAGGCTACATTTTTCTCTTTTGTGTATAACTCAATATTCCAATGAGCTTCTTTACTATAGACAACATTGTCTGCCTTAAAGTTGTTGGATCCTGCTCCATAGTAAACTATAAAGGGTACTACTCCAGGCTCTGGATTTACAAAGTAGCCAACTGGTAAATTGAGAGGTCTTAAAAGTTTTACAGGATTGATTTTATCCATTCTCAATCCCCTTTCTTATTTCATCTTCAAAGCTTTTTATAGCTTTTTGTTCTACCGCTGCTATGTGAGGTTTAGCTGCAACTCTTCCACCATTAACTTTAGCATGCCCAAATTCTAGTAAATGAGTGAGCCTATAATGTTTTTCATTGTGTATTACACTTGATTTACTTCTTGTAGCAGTTTGCCCATCTTGTTTTTTCCATCCTCCAGCATATTTTCCAGACTTCTTTGGACTTGAAGATTTTAAATCCTTTACAGTTTCGTTTGTAATTTTATCAACTGCACTATTGACCACTTCGTTCGCCAAATCCAATTGTTCCTTCATAGCCTTTTCAATCTCATTAGCTAGATCAATTGACATTTGCGACCTTCCTTTCACAGACGAGTTCTAACTTATCAAGTGTCCTCTGGTAAGTTCTTATGATGGTGTATTCTGCATCATCACAAATAACAAGATCTGCGCCCCTAAATTCTTCAGCATAGATCTCAAAGACAAAGTTAGGTTTAAGTCCTTGGTTGGCTGCTCTATAAAACTCAGCTTGTCCTACTGACATCTTTTCAGCGTAGACTGCCCACTCCTCTATGCTATGGATTGGATTACCCCAATCATCAGTAGCCTTACCACTGTGTTTTATAAGTTTAATTACTACTGATTTTTTCATGAGGCAATTCATCTCCATATTTCTGACTTAAAGCCAAGTGGATTTTTAAAGACTTATAACACTCTATGAGTCCAACTCTGTCTGGGTTTTCACTTCCAAAGTGAGCCTTTACATAAATGCCTACCGCCCTCTTTATGAGTTCGTCTTCGACTTCTCCTACTCCACTTATCTTTAAATCTAAAAGACAAGCATCGATTAAACTCTTGATTTCCTCGTCAAAAGCATCAGTCGTTGCTTGTCTCAATAAAAGCTTGCAGTATTTTAAAAGTTCAGGTGTCATTTTAATCACCCTTTTCTGTTTTCTTTACTTCCTTTTTCTTTGGTGTGTCGTCTACAACTACACCTGCATCAAGATACTTCTTTAAGTTCTTGTTTTTGTCGTCAATAACTTCGTGGAGATCATAAAAGACACCAGTTTCGGTGTCTTGAAATCCACTTACTACTCTATAAGCCATGCTTATACTCCCTTAACTAGGTAAGCAAAGGCTTTTTCGTCGATTACTCCGCCGTCGTGTACTTCGTAACCTACAAAGTCAGTTGTTCTTGCCTTTGCATGATTTTCAGTAACCAACTTCATATCTTCAGAGATATTTTCTTTATAACCTGCTGCCATATTACCGATTAAGATTTCGCCATCACCCATTGCATCCTCTTCCATTACTGGGATACCAAAGATTCTGCCTACTCCGCCTGTAGTTACATCAGGAATAAATAGAGGTCTTCCTTGTCCATCCATAAGATTTGCTAAAGTTCCCCATACAGTCGCATTGTTAGCGTAGATCTTGGCGCCACTTACATAACCAGATTTAATCTTTGCCATAGCTGCTGTGATGTCTTTGTAAGTTAAGCCATCAGCCTTGTAAGATACCTTTTGAGGTGTGCTTTCTTCAGCTTCGATAGCTGTTACAACACCTTGTGGATACTTAGCATCGCCTTTACCTTTTACAAAAGCTTTTGCCTTAGCAACTCCCATTCTTTCTCCAAGCTCTCTAGTGATAAATGGAATAAAATCAGAAACAGCCATAGCTTGTAACTTCCAAGTTACTGTAACAGCCTTTGATAATTCTTTGCCATTAAGAGTTAACTCTCCAAATTTATTTTCTTCATCTGCTGTTGGAGTTGCTTCATCGTAATAGTCAGCATCTCCTGCTGGAATACCAGTTCTCTTAACATATTTTACAGTTCCCTTAATTCTAGTTGGAACTACATCAGCTAGGATTGGGTGCAACTCTTTCATTGTGTCAATAATTCCACCGATAACAGTTTCAGGAATTACAATTTCTGTATTTGTTGTGTTGTGTGTGTACACATTTTCTGGGTTCATTTGATTAAATAAATTAACTTCATCTTCGTTAAGATCTCTTTGTAGTGCCACCTTGGCAAATACATCTTCGTAGTTTACAACATTGTTTTTTTCTGTTTTATCCACTGTTTTTAATCCTCCTTCTTCCACTGATAGATTTTTCATATCTATAACTTTGTCATTTTCCTTATTTAAAGCATCAAGATTTGCTTGTTCTTTAGATGTTTCTTCAAAGTCTGCGTCTAACTTTTCAATTTCTTTTCTTTTTGTTGCTGCTTCTTCAATTTTACCCTCGTTGATAAGGTTTTGCGCTTCATCAAACATAGCAGCTCTCATTTTTAAGTATTTTTCTTTGTTCATCTTACTTTTTCTCCTTTAACTTTAATAAATTTAGTTGTTCCTGTTCTTTCTCTTGCTTTAGTTTATCAATAACAGCTTGTGGAATTAAAAAGCCACTCGCTGCTACTAACCTAAATTCATCTGCATTGTCTGACTTAGACAATATCTCGTCTATAAATCCATTTTCTAGTGCCTCTTCTGGTGTAAACCAGGTTTCATAGTCCATAAGATTTAAGATCTCTTCTCTTGTCTTTCCAGTCTTTAACATATAAGCATTTGCTATGGTGTCATTGGATTTTTTAAGTTGCTCTGCACAGTGTTCAAAGTCTCTATAATCTCCAGAACCTGATGCACTTACATTGTGTATCATCATTTGAGCAGTTGGACTCATAACAACTTTAGTACCTGCCATCGCTATAACTGATGCAGCACTTGCAGCTCTACCAGTTATTGTTATGTTGACATTGCCTTTATGCTGCATAAGTGCTGTGTAAATTTCAGAAGCTGGATAGATGTATCCACCTGGTGAGTTGATTTCTATGTCTACATCTTGTCCGTCTACAAGCTCTAAGTCTCTAGGACAAAAGGCTTCCATTTCACACCAGTCATAGATCCACTTATCATCATTGCCGACAATAGTTCCATTAATCTTTATTGGCATCTTCTTCACCTCCTCCACTATCTATTTCTTGTGTATCAAGTCGTCTAATATAGCTTTGTCCCAGTCCGTCTGGTATTGGTGCCATATTAAGGATTTCTCTTACTTCGTCAGGGTTCATTATTCCTCTGTCCACAAATTGGACTAGATTTAATTTAGTTTGCATAGATGCAAAGTTTAGGTTGGACGATTCAAAAATAATTTTATTTCCAAATCCTCTTTCTCTACGTGTAAATAGCTTTCTTGTAAACTCGTTAGACATCTGCACTAGCACTGGTTCAATCTCTGCCTCATAATATGAGATCCATTGGTCTTCGTTGTAGCTACTTTGTACAATGCTTTCGTTTGTATTAAAAAAACTGTAGATTCTATCCACAGTTCCCTTGGTTTGCATTGGATTCGGCACATAATTTTTAGGATCTACTTGTTGAGCGTCAAACTTTAAGTCTGTCGCAGCTGCTCCAGCAGAATCTGAATCTACGCTTAAAAAGCTTTGGACAAATTCCTTGGTTTGTCTCTTTATGTCTTCTTCTCTAAGCACATTATTAAATTTTAAAAGCCACATAATCGTATTGCTATTCTTAATTGCCTTAACTATTCCTTGATCTGTGGTGTTTACAATCTCCATAAGTTGAGTCAAAGCCTTGGCTGGACTCTCCCCGAAGATGTCGTTGTTGTTAAAGTCTCTGCGAAGATGTATGACATCAGAGTATCTAAAAGTGTAATACTTACTTTTAATTAAAAATCTTAAAAAGATTTCGCCTTGATTATTTTCTAAAGCTTCAACACTGCTAGAGTTTATTGGATATATTGCTTTAGCAAGTCCATTACTATCTCTTTCTATGAGTGCAAAAGCATTGTTGTTAAGTGCTAGTTGATTTGCCAGCTTTTCTTGCAGCATCTGTCCAGACATATAAGGATTAGGCTCTTCTAATAAAAATCTTATATAAACTTCAGGGTTTACCTGCGTTGTGACCTCGTCTTTTCTTATGTGCTTAGCCACAGCCTTTCCTATAGCTTGTGTCTTTGGTCTTATGCAAGACCTCACTATGTCAGATGCGTAGAGATTGCCATTGTAAGAGTAAAAACCTTCGCCTCTTTCAGTTATCATCTTGTAGCCAGAGACTTTTACAGTCTCATCTTTATTTTTTAAAAAATCAAAAACTCCCATTTTCCTTCACCTCCTCGTATAATAATGTTGTAGTTTAAAAAAACTACATTTTCTTTTCTA
>JASBZH010000002.1 GCA_029983555.1 Peptoniphilus sp.
CATGACTCTTTTTTTATTTTATGTGGCTAAGTTAATTTTACAATCTTCCATTTTTATTACTTTTACTATTTTCTTATATTATTAAATTTCTCAGGAAACTAAATTATTTTATATATTTTAAAGTCATATTTTATATAATTTTTTATGTTTTTTTATTTGTCATTTTATTTCACTCTTACATATTTTTAATAAATTTTGTCTTTGTGATACAATGAATTAGGGTAAATTATAAAAAATTGAAATGACAGAAGTTATATTTTGGAGAGATTTTATGAATAGAGCGCTTATTAATATAGATTATACAAATGATTTTGTACACAGTGATGGTAAGTTAACTTGCGGTGAAGCTGGACAAGTTTTGGAAAATGATATTTTAAATATCACAAAAGAATTTCATGACAATGATGACTTTGTAGTTTTTGCAATAGATCTTCATGAACCTCATGACAACTTTCATCCTGAAAGCAAGTTATTTCCAACTCACAATGTTAAAGACACATGGGGACGAGAGTTATATGGATCTATTGAAGATTATTATCAAAAAATAAAAGATGATGATAATGTATATTATTTGGATAAAACAAGATATTCTGCATTTGCAGGCACAAATCTTTTAATTAAACTAAGAGAGAGAAATATAAATGAGATTCATTTAGTAGGTGTATGTACTGATATTTGTATTCTACACACTGCGATTGACGCATATAATTTAGGTTTTGATATATATGTCCACAAGAATGGTGTGGCAAGTTTTGACGATATTGGTCATAAATTTGCACTTAATCATTTTAAAAATACTCTGGGTGCTAATGTTGTCGATTAGTTTAAAAATGTATTGTTATGTTATTTTATTATACTTTAATTAATTTAAATTTACATTTAATAGGGTGACTTTTTTGAAAGAAATTAAAAATTCTATAAATAAGTATAAATATTTCCCACACAAAAGTGGTTTTCCATTTAAAAGTTTAAAAGATTTGCCAAAATTAAGTTCAAATTCTAAATTTAATTCTTTAACTGGCATAAAAAATATTAATTGGATAACTACAGGCGAGACTAGCACTCTTGCAAGTAGACATTGTGGAGCTGTTGCTGCTACAAATACTTTTTTATATATGAATAATTTTTATAACGATGGAGAAGAAGATTTTGAAAAAATAGAAATTTTTAAAACTCTTCACAAAATGATTGGAAATGGTCCAATATTTTCCATCGATAGTTATTTAAAGGCGTTTTTTAAGAAACTAGGCTATGATTTAAAGAGCAAAAAAATAAAGAATATAGATCAATATAAATCTGAAATTGACAAAGGGAATGTCATTGCGATTCTTATTGCTAGAGGAATTGTGCAGTGGCACTGGGTTCTTGGAGTTGGATATATTGAATATGAAGATGGCAATTTTTATGCACAAATTATAGATGGTTGGCACAATTCGTGTGATAAATTTTATAAAATTAAAAATAATAAATCTTGGTTAAGTGCAAGGAGTTTCTATATTTAAATAATTTTTCAATTATTTATTCAAAAACTCAATGCATTAAAGTATTGACAATATTCCAATAAAGTGTTATCTTAAATCAAAGCTTTTGGTCAATATCCAATGCTTTTATCAAGAAGGTATTGTACTCGGTCCTTTTTGGGTCGAGTTTTTTTATTATGGAGGATTAAATGAAAGTTCTAAAGTTTGGAGGTAGTTCTCTTGCTGATGCGGATCAGTTTAAAAAAGTAAAAGACATTGCTTTTTCTAGTGACGATAGACAATATGTTGTGGTCTCTGCTCCAGGCAAGGGTGTAAGAAGTAATCACAAAGTAACAGATCTTTTGCTTATGTGCTATCAACTTGCAAGTCACGACTTAAATTTCAACGAAGTTTATGAGATTATCGAAAATACTTATTGTGAAATAGCTAGAGATTTGAAATTAGAAACTGATGTTAAAAGTATTTTAAAAGAGATATATAAACAGATTCAAAATGGAGCTACTAAAGATTTCACTGCAAGTAGGGGAGAATATTTAAATGCAATTTTACTTTCTGATTATTTGGGTTGGAATTTTGTAGATTCCAAAGATATTATATTTTTTAAAAATGGCGAACTAGATGAAGAAAAAACTGATATTTCTATTTCAAAAGTTTTAAGAGAGAAACCCTACTCAGTTATACCTGGTTTTTATGGAATAGACGAAAACGGTAAAATTAAAACTTTTTCAAGAGGTGGGTCCGATATCACGGGTTCTTTAGTTGCAAATGCACTTAAGGCAGATATTTATGAGAATTGGACCGATGTTTCTGGTTTTTTAGTCGCAGATCCCAAAATTGTTGAAAATTCTAAAACTATTGAGTATATAACTTATAGAGAACTAAGAGAATTGTCGTATATGGGAGCGCCAGTTCTGCACGAAGATTCAATTGTTCCTGTTAAAAAGAATGGGATTCCAATAAATATTAGAAATACTAATTCTCCAAAGGACGATGGAACTACAATTATCTCGAGCTATGATTCTAAAAAAACTAGTAGCAAAGTCACTGGAATTGCAGGCAAACATGGCTTTAGTGTAATTACAATTGAAAAAACTTTTATGAATTCTGAGTTTGGCTTTTTTAGAAAAATAATGTCTGTTTTAGAAACTAATGAAGTTCCAATTGAACACATGCCTTCTAGCATAGATACAGTTTCTTTAATAGTTGAAACAGGAAAAATAGTCAATAAACTTGACAAAATTATTGAAGAGATAAAAATATATACAAATCCAAAGTCGATAAGTGTCGAACACGGAATTTCCTTAATCGCAATTGTTGGAAAAGGCATGGTTAATAGCAAGGGAACTTCTGGTAAGATATTTACCGCTCTGGGCAATAGTGATGTAAATATAAGAATGATAAGTCAAGGCTCGAGTGAGCTTAATATAATTATAGGTGTGCAAGATAAGGACTTTGAAAGGTCCATAAGAGCTATTTATAACGCATTTTATTGAGGTGAAATATGAAAAAATATAATGTCGCTGTAGTTGGTGCTACAGGACTAGTAGGTCGAAAAATACTTGAATTTTTAGAAGAGAGAAACTTTCCAGTTAAAACTCTTTATCCAATGAGTTCCAAAAAATCTGCAGGTACTAAAATTACTTATAATGGAGAGGAAATAACTGTAAAAGAGCTCACTGAAAATTCTTTTGATAGTGATATTGACATAGCTCTTTTTGCAGCTGGTGGCAGTGTAAGTGAAAAATTTGCAAAAATTGCAGCAAAAAACGGAGTAAAAGTTGTGGACAACAGTTCTTTTTTTAGAATGGATAGAGACGTTCCACTAATTGTTCCTGAAATTAATCCAGAAGATATAAATTGTGGATATGGAATCTTTGCAAATCCAAACTGTTCAACAATTCAGTCAGTTTTACCATTAAAACCAATTCATGATGCGTATGGTATAAAGAGGATTGTATATTCTACTTATCAAGCTGTCTCTGGTTCTGGTATAGGTGGTTTAAACGATTTAGAGAATGGCACAAATGAGAAGTATCCATATCAAATAGAACACAATGTAATAGTTCATATAGATGATTTTTTGGACAACGGATATACAAAAGAAGAGATGAAGATGATAAATGAAACTAGAAAAATCTTGCACGAAGAAGATTTAAAAGTAACCGCTACAACAGCTAGAGTTCCTGTTAAGTTTTCTCACTGCGTTTCCATAAATGTCGAATTGGAAAAAGAATTTGATATTAACGATGTTAAAAATATATTAAAGGATTACCCTGGAGTAAAATTATATGATGATCCAAGTACTCTTACTTATCCTATGCCGATTGTATCTGAAGGAGAAGATGATGTTTATGTTGGAAGAATTAGAAGAGATTATTCTGTAGAAAATGGACTAAACTTGTGGTCAGTTGGAGATAATACAAGAAAGGGTGCGGCCCTTAATGCCGTTCAAATAGCTGAACTTTTGATACGAGGACAAGAATGAAAGTAGCTTTAATTGGTTTTGGTAATATTGGAAAAGGCGTTGAAGAATTAATATTTAAAAATCACAAAAAAATAAACGAGCTCACAAATAGAGACATTTCTGTTAAAACTGTATTGATAAATAATAAAGGTAAAAAAAGAGATCCCTTTAATAAAAATATTGTTTTTACAGATGATTTCAACTTAATCCTGGATGATGAAGAAATCGAGACTATAATAGAAATAACAGCAACAGAAGATGAAGCGTTTTATTATATAAAAGATGCTTTTAATAGTGGTAAAAATGTCATAACTGCAAATAAGGCAGTAGTTGCTAAATATTTTGAAGAACTTTTGTATTTATCTAAAAAGTATAAAGTTAAATTTTTATATGAAGCATCTGTAGGTGGTGGGGTTCACATTATAAAATCGATTCTGGAAGATTTGCCTTTTAATAATATAAAAAGTATAAGTGGAATATTAAATGGAACCTGTAATTTTATTTTGTCAGAAATGACAAAAAATAATACAGAGTTTGTCAACAGTCTAAAAAAGGCTCAAGAACTTGGATTTGCTGAACCCGATCCAACGTCCGATATCACTGGTATTGATACTTTAAGAAAATTGAGAATTCTATCTTCTATTATTTTTAGTAAAAAAGTTAGTTTAGATAAAATATTTTTATTTGGAATCGATAAAATTAATGCAAGTGACATTAAAATATTAAAAGATGAGGGTTATAAGTTAAAACTTTTAGGTGAGGGTAAAAGGCAAGAAGACAAATTTTACTCATATGTTATGCCAGTTGCGATAAGAGAAGATTCTGTATTTTACAATATCGACGGAGCGACAAATATAATTTCATATTGTGGAGATAATATAAAAGATGTATCTTTTGTGGGAGAAGGCGCTGGAAGATATCCAACGTCTGATTCAATTTTAAGAGATCTTCTTGATATAGCAAATGAAAATGCAATAGAAGTATACGCACACGACAATAAAGAGCTCGTGCTATCGAATGAAGATATTAAATCTAGATTTTATTTGAGAATCCCTAAAGATTTTTACGATTTTGACGATAAATTTATAGATAAGAAATTTGAAACTCGTGAAAACATACACTTATTTACTGAAAAAATATATCTATCAAAAATATTAGATTTATTTTCAAAGGTAGATAGACAAGACTATTTCTTAGCAAAAATAGAATAGGAGGTAAATATGAAGTTTTTCTCAACTAGAAATCCATCTGATAGATTTGATTTTAATGAGGCTGTTTTAATGGGAATTGCTACAGATGGCGGGTTATTCGTTCCAGAGGAATTTCCCAAAATAAATATAGATGATTTAAAAGATTTATCTTATGATGAATTGGCGTTTGAAATTTTGAGTAAATTTTTAACTGATGTAGATAAAGAAAAATTAAAAGAAATTATTTCTAAAGCCTATGATAATAAATTTCCCAAAAATCCTGCACCATTAGTAAAAGCAGGAGAAGATTTTTATTTAGAACTTTATCATGGACAGACTCATGCTTTTAAAGACTTTGCTCTTAGCATTTTGCCTTTATTTATGGAAAATGCAGCTAACTCAAAAAAAATAAAAAATAAAATTTTAATTTTGACTGCCACAAGTGGAGATACGGGTAGTGCAGCTCTATATGGTTTTAGGGATTTAAAGAATATAGATATTGCAGTTTTATATCCAGAAGATGGAGTTAGTCAAATACAAAAGCTACAGATGACAACAGTTAATTCACCAAATACTCTCGTAATGGGAATAAATGGAAATTTTGACGATGCTCAGAGTGCAGTTAAAAAAATCTTTACAGATAAGTCTGTAAAAGAAGAGCTTCGTGAGAAAAATTATTCTCTATCTTCTGCAAATTCTATTAATATTGGCAGGTTGTTGCCGCAGATAGTTTATTATTTTCACGCATACAATCAACTAGCAAAAAGCGAAATTAGTTTTGGCAAAAAAATTTCTTTTGTAGTTCCAACTGGAAATTTTGGAGATATTTTGGCAGGCTATTATGCCAAAAAAATGGGACTTCCAATAGAAAAATTAGTCATTGCTTCCAATGAAAATAAAGTGCTAACTGATTTTTTTGAAAGTAAAACTTATAATGCAAATAGGAAACTTAAGGTTACTAATTCGCCATCAATGGATATTATTATTTCTAGTAATTTAGAGAGACTTTTATATCACGAAACAAAAGATAGTGAAAAAGTTAAGATTTTGATGGATTCACTTTTAAGTGATAAAGTATACAGTTTAGAGCACGACTTTAAAGATTTTTGCGCTGGATATGCAGACGAGAAAAAGACCCTAGATACAATAAAAAACGTATATATAAAAGATAATTACTTGATTGACCCGCACACTGCGGTGGCAAAAAAAGTAGCTGATGATTATAAGAAAAGTCGAAAAACTGAAGAGAAAATAATAATTTTATCTACTGCGAGTCCATTTAAATTTGCAGATGTTATAATAAATGAATTTGATGATATTACGAGACAAGGTGATATTTTTAAAGATTTAAAATCTTTTGAAAATTATACAAGTATTAAAGTACCAAAGGATATTTTTAATTTAAAAGACAGAGAAATTTTCCACAAAAAAACTACTGAAGTTAAAGATATTCAAAAAAATATTATAGAATTTGTGTGTGATAGAAATGAAAATTAGAGTTCCTGCAACAAGTGCCAATTTAGGTCCAGGATTTGACACACTTGGACTTGCACTAAATCTGTATAACGAGTATGAGTTCATAAAAAGTGATGAGTCAAAAATAATAGAAAATGACGAAGTTTCTTTGGCAGTTGACAATTTGATATACAAATCTTTTTGTAAGACTTTCGAAAAATTTAACAAAAAAATTATTCCAGTAACTATTAAGGTCAATTCAAATATACCAAGATCACGCGGACTCGGCAGTTCTTCTTCCTGTATAGTTGGAGGAATTGTTGGTGCGTATTTAATTTTAAATAGAACTTTAGATAGAGATGAGATACTTCAAATTGCTTCAGAAATAGAAGGACATCCGGACAATGTCTGTCCCGCTATTTTTGGAAATATAACTGTGACGGTAAATGAAAATGGAGAAAATATCAAAAATATAATTAAACCCAAAAATAATTATAAATTTTTAGCTTTTATTCCAGATTTTCTTCTTAATACCTCTGATGCAAGGAAAGTTTTACCTAAAAATTATTCTAAAGAAGATGCTGTTTTTAATATTTCAAGAACTGCTCTTTTAATTTCTTCTCTAATACTTGGAGATGATGAAAACTTAAAAATAAGTTTAGAAGATAAGATTCATCAAGATTATAGGGGTAAATTAATTCCAGATTTTGATAAAATATTTGAATTTTTAAATGCGAATTCACTTGGATGCTATTTAAGTGGAGCTGGTCCCACTATTATGGCAATAAGTAATTGCGATGACGATTTAATAAAAAACTTTTACGAATTTTCAAAAGAACTAAGAGTTAAATGGGAAGTTTTAGAACTTAAAATAAACACAGTTGGATTTGAGATTTTAGACTAATTTTATTGTAAAAAATAGATAAAAGAACTCGACAACAATGTAAATTTGTCATATAATAATTATTGTGCTTGCGGGAGTGCTGGAATTGGCAGACAGGCATGTTTGAGGGGCATGTGCATTAATTTGCGTGGGGGTTCAAGTCCCCCTTTCCGCACCATTTAGTTATTATATGGCTACTTAGTGGGATTAAGATAATACATCTTAAATCTTACTTTTAAGCTAATAAATTTAATAAATTTTCTGTACTATTTAAAGATATATTTCAAATTTTGAGATATATCTTTTTTATTATATTTTATTTTGCTTTTATAATTTGATACAATTAAAAGTTAGGAGGTAGTTTATGAAATTACTAATGTTAGTTGACAATAAAAATGCAGTGGCAAAAGATGGCAAGCAAATACTTTATATAGATAATGATTTGGATATGTTTAAAGAATATACTTCAAATAATGTGATTATAATGGGTCGCAAAACCTTTGAAGATATTGGAAGACAACTCCCAAATAGGACATCAATAGTATTTACTAGACATAAAAGAGAAGAGAAAAAAGATTTATATTATGTTAGTTGTGTGGCAGAACTCGACAGAGTACTTTTAAACTTTAAAGAAAAAGAAGAATTTGTAATTGGAGGAGCATCTATTACAGAATTACTTTGGGATAGACTTGATACTTTGATAATAACAAGAGTAGATACAGTCGTTGAAGGAGCAGATACATTTATTCCTCAATTTGAAGGTTTTGAGTTGGTTGAAAAATCTGAAATTGAAGATCCTGATTATACTGTATATCATGAAATCTGGAAGAGAAAGTAATATGAATTCTAAATTAAAGAAATATATTCCGTATTTTTTATTAATTTTATCTATAATTTTTATAATTTTTGGTAGTTTTAGAAATGAGGTTGACACTGTCATTTCAAAAGCAATAAGAATATGCTTGGAGTGCGTTGGAATTGGATAAGATTTATGATTATTATTTTAGGTCTAAGCGTTTTTTTATTCAGATAATAGCAACACTTTTTACAAATTTAAAGGTGCAAAATTTTTTAAAGGGAACAATTTATAGTGGAAAATTTAAGGGGATTTGTGTGCCGGGATTAAACTGTTATTCGTGCCCAGCAGCGCTTGGTGCTTGTCCTATTGGATCTTTCCAAGCAGTTGTTGGAAGTTTAAAATACAATTTTTCTTATTATGTTTCGGGAATTATGATGTTTTTTGGAGCACTTTTTGGAAGAATTGTATGCGGATATTTGTGCCCCTTTGGATTATTTCAAGATGTTATTTATAAAATAAAGTCTAAGAAAATTTCAACTGAAAGATATAGGTATTTAAAATATTTGAAGTACTTAATTTTACTTATAGTCGTATGGATGATGCCTGTATTTTTTCAAGATGAATTTGGAGCGACTATTCCATATTTTTGTAAATATATTTGTCCTCAAGGAATACTCGAAGGAGGAATTCCTTTATCTATTGCAAATCCTGCCATAAGGTCAAGTCTTGGGAATTTATTTATTTTAAAGAGTACAATACTTGTCGTATTTGTGGTTTTATCTATATTTATGTATAGGCCATTTTGCAAATTTATCTGTCCATTGGGAGCATTTTATTCTATTTTCAATAAATTTTCTTTTTTTAAATATGAAGTTAAAAAGGATAAATGCATTGACTGTGGAAAATGCAAAAAAGTGTGCGACATGGATGTTTATATGAAAAATTCACAAGATAATTTGGAATGCATAAGGTGCGATAAGTGTAGAAAGGTGTGTCCGACTGGTGCAATTTGTAGAAAATTTAAATAGTGAAAAGATTTTTATAATTTATTTATTGGTTATAAATATCGTTACATTTATATTTTATGGAGTGGATAAATTTAAATCAAAGCATGGTTTTTGGAGAATTAGAGAGAGAACTCTTTTAATTATGGGAATAATTGGAGGAGGATTTGGTGGATATCTAGCAATGATTATTTTTAGACACAAGACTTTGAAGAGTAAATTTTATATAGCAAATTTTTTCGGAATATTTTTTGTAATTTATATTTTATTTAAAAATAGATGGCTTTTAGCATAAGTCATCTATTTCTTTTAATATATCTCGATTGTCCAACATTTTATTTATATTTTTAACATCTAAAATTATAACTTTTTCTTTTTTTAACTTCTCTTTTGTCTCATCTTTAAGTAGAGAGGTATTTATAAATAGTACTGGAGTTATGCCCTTTGTAATTTTGGAAAAATTTTTAATGAGTTTTTCGGCTTCAGAATGTGGCAAAATTTTATAGTTTTCATATTTTTTTATTTCCAGTGCGTACCTTCTGTTTCCCTTTTTTACATAGAGATCAAACTTGGGATAATTGCCGTGGTTTTTATATCGCTCCACGTGATAACCTGTTCTTTGGAGTGCAACTTGTGCCAACATCTCGGAAGTTATCTCTTCGTTTAAACTGCTAAGGCCTTTTAATAAATTTTGTGGAAAAATTTTAAATATAGCTGTGCATTTATCAGGGTCATTGCTCCTCTCGTTATAATCAAATCCTATGAGCAAGTTTTCTACTATATTGAAATTGCCATGAGCAATGGAATTTCTTACATGCCTAAGTAGCGCATCAGTTTTAGATTCATCTTCTTGCTTTGTCAAAATTAATTTTTGACTTTCAATGTAAATCTCATCACTATAAAAATTTACAATTTTGGGATCTATATATTCCAAAAAAGCGACGTCTTTATTTTTAAGTTCCATGTGATTTTTTATAATTCCAAAAACAAAATTTTCGAAATTTAGTGAAGACACAAGTTCATTTTTATGTGACTGTATAGAATTGATGTTTGGAACATACCAAAGTAGGTATTCCAAAACTTTTTTCATCTCAAACGAAAGATCCAATGGAATTTCTTTATGATAAATTGAATATTTAATTTTAGAACCGCTATTTTCAAATTCAAAACCGTATTTTGAAAGAATATTTTTGTCCATAATTTCACCTGCACAATTTATAACTTAATGATATCACAAAAAATTCTATTAATAAATTGAATTATAGTTTAAAATATAATAGCAAGGAGGGAAAAAATGGATAATAAAATAAAAAAGTTTGTTCCATATATTCAAACTGAACTCAGAAAAAGACAGGTAAGCGTGCCCGAAGTAACTTACAGGGCAAGCGGCATAAATTTCAACGGAAAGAGGATAAAGTCTTTACTTTTTACGAATGATATAGCTATTCTTTGCAACAACAATGCGCAGGCTATAATGAGTGTATATCCTTTTACTCCGCAACTTAAAATTGTATCTGCTGTATGTGAGACTGCTACAGTTCCAGTATTTGTCGGAGTAGGTGGAGGAACTACAAATGGAATTAGATCATTAAATATTGCAATTCAAGCGGAACTTCTCGGTGCTCTTGGAGTTGTAGTAAATGCTCCCATGAATAATGGAAATATAAAATTAATTGCTGACTCTTTAGATATTCCAGTCGTAGCAACTATAATTTCATTAAATGACGATATTCTAGGGAAAGTAGATGCTGGCGCTAAAGTTTTAAATGTAGCTGGAGGTCATGATACAACTAAGCTAATCGAGAAATGTAGAAAAGAGCTTGGAGATGAGTTTCCAATTATAGCAACTGGAGGACATACAGACGAGCACATTTTAGAAACTATAAACGCTGGAGCAAATGCAATCACTTATACTCCACCTTCAAGTTCTGAGATTTTTTCTGAAGTAATGGATAATTACAGAGACAAAATGTCTGATTAACTTGATTTTTTTCCTTTAATGTACTAAAATTAAATGTAATCAAAAAAAAGGAGAGAAAAGATGGAATTCGGTATTTTATCTATAGTACCGCCAATTGTTGCAATTGCACTTGCACTTATCACAAAAGAAGTTATTACTTCACTATTACTTGGTATTATTGCAGGCGGTTTAATTTTTACAGGCGGAAATATTGTTTCGGCCCTAGAAACTGTATTTGAATTAATGGGAACGAAACTTGGCGACAATGCACTAATGATAGTGTTTTTGGCAATGCTTGGTTCTCTTGTAATGGTAATGAATATGGCTGGAGGATCTTTTGCCTATGGAAAGTGGGCAAGTAAAAAAATAAAGAGCAAAACTTCAGCAAAACTTGCGACAGCTTTACTTGGAATTTTAATTTTTATTGACGATTATTTCAACTGTCTTACTGTTGGAGCAGTAATGAAGCCTATAATTGACGAAAACAAAGTCTCAAGAGCAAAGCTTGCACATTTAATCGACTCAACAGCGGCTCCTGTGTGTATTATAGCACCAGTTTCTAGTTGGGCTGCATCTGTTGTAGCAGTTATTGGAGATACAGGTGTTAAAAATCCAATGAATGTATTTTTAAGCACTATCCCAATGAACGCTTATGTGCTTTTGACACTTTTTACTGTGTTTTATTTTGCGTTTTCTAAAAATGAGATTGGAGTAATGCAAAAGTATGAAATTAATGACACTTCAAAAGTTGTTGAAAAAGAAGAGGTTGGATATAAATATTCTGAAAATGAAAGAGTAATAGATCTTATCATTCCAATTGTTACTTTAATTTTTATAACTATTATGATGATGCTAAAGACAGGTGGTTTATTTGCAGGAGATAGCAATTTAACAGATGCTTTTGGAAATGCAAATGTAAATTTATCTTTGGTAATAGGATCTTTTACAGCGATAATAATTGCGTTTATAATGTATATTCCAAGAAAACTTTTGACTTTCAAAGAGTTTATGAATGGAATTGTTGACGGAATGAAAACAATGCTTTCAGCAATTGTAATTTTAAGTTTGGCGTGGACAATCGGTGGAATAACTAGCGACAATTATTTAAACACTGGATCTTACATTGCATCACTTATAACTAGTTCAACTATGCCAATGTGGATACTTCCTGTAATTATTTTTATAGTTGGAGCATTTTTATCCTTCTCAACAGGAACAGCTTGGGGAACTTTTGGTATCTTAATTCCAATAATGGTACCAATTTTAATGCACACAAATTCTATGCACTATTTGAATATAGTACTTGCATCAATATTTTCTGGTTCAGTTTTTGGGGACCACTGTTCGCCAATTTCTGATACTACAATACTTTCATCTGCTGGTGCAGGGTGCGATCATATAGCCCATGTTTCAAGTCAGCTTTCCTATTCTATTTCTGTAGGAATTGCTTCAGCTGTGGGATTCTTTATTTCAGGATATTTAGACAAGCCTATCCTCACTGTGCCAATTGGTTTTGTCGTATTATTAATTATTTTGGCATTTATGAAGAAGAAAACTATTAAAAAATATGGAACAATATAATTATAAATTTAAGTATTAAGAAACTTTTTGTTTTTTAATACTTTTTTTTAAAAAAACATTTGCAAAAAGTTTTAAAAGTATTATCATTGATATTAGATAATTTACATAGTTACTTAGAGTTATTTTTCATGGGGGTGTATTATGACTCTTAAAGTTGAAAAGAAAAGTATTATAGATATTGAGGCAGACGCTATTGTAAATGCTGCCAATGAAGAATTAAAAAGAGGCGGAGGAATAAGTGGAATAATTTTTGAAGCTGCAAATTCAGATGAGCTTCAAAAAGAATGTGACAAATTAGCTCCAATTGAACCTGGAAAGTCAGCTATAACTAGTGGATATGATTTAAAAGCAAAATATATCATTCACACAGTTGGACCAGTTTATTTTGATGGAAACAAGGGTGAGGATAAAATTTTAAGAGACGCTTATCTTTCAGCCTTAAATCTTGCAAAAGAGAATGGATTAAAATCAATTGTATTTCCACTAATTTCATCAGGAATTTATGGATATCCAAAAGATGAAGCTGCAGAAATTGCAGTAAATGCCATCCTTGATTTCTTAAAAGAAAACGATATGGAAGTAATTATATCTACACTCGATCAAAAGATTTACGATGTAATCATGGAAAAGTTAAATAAATAAACTGATTATAAAAAAGCCCAGGAACTTTCCTGGGCAATTTTTTATTTCAAAAACTTATTTCTAAATTTAATTCTAGATGCTCTGTAAAGGATTTTTGTACCTACAAGCGGATGTTTTACAACTTGTTTTCTAAGACCCTTTTTTAATCTTCTCTTTCTTTTATTCTTTAAAAATTTGTGAGCAATTGCAAATTTTATAATCTTTGGAAATAATTTCATATTTTCCTCCTTAATTTTCATTTTCATTTTCATTTAAATTATTTTCGTTATCTTCTCCGTTTTCCTCAAACCAATCTCTAGTGTGAACGTCACAGTAAGAACTTGGAATTTCCATATAATCCTCTGGATAAATGTTGTAGTGCTCCTTAGGATTGTAATCATCTTTTCTTTTAAATCGCACTGTATATAACACAGATTCGCTTGGACAAAATTGAGTTGCAAGTTTGTTCGAATCTTTACATATTAAATATTTTTTAAACATGTCGTCTTCACTAGTTGGCTCGCTTCCCATTATATATTTTTCTGTATACCCAGAATTTGCGTATTCAGTCAATTTGTTGCCTAGTTTTCCGCTTTTGGATGAAATATATCTTTTGACAATATAATGTGGATCATCAGGGAAAACTGAATCATCTTTTAAATCTGTTGTCATAGTATTAAATAAATTGACGATAGAAGATGTATCAGAAGATAGTGATATTTTTTGGATGTCAGCTCCCAGCCACATAGACACTGTGTACTTGTCACTAAAAGAACTTATCCAGTAGTCAGAGTTAAATCTATTTTGACCAACATAGGATGCTGTTTTTGCTTTTGCAATGCGTGCACCTCTGGCGTTTCCATATTTTGTATTTCTTTTAAAGACGTCTTTTAATAAAAATGAATTTTTATCATCAAGTAATTTTTCTGATTTATTGGTATTGTCAATTATTACATTTCCACTTGAGTCTTCAATTTTTATTATAGAGGTTTGTTCTTTGTATTCGCCGTTATTTGCAACTGTTTGATACATTTTCGAAATATCAAAAAGAGTTGTTCCTACTTGCATATTGCCAAGAGCAAGTGATTCAAGATTGTCATCATGTTTTTTTGGATTTTCAGATTTTTCAATGTAAAAATCTTTTCCGTCATCTTTAATTATATTGAATTTCTGCAGAACTTCTTTAGATTTATCTATGCCAATTTCTTGTAAAATTTCTGTATTTATTACATTTGATGAATTTTCCAAAGCCTCTCTTATAGTCATAAGTCCCTTAAATGAGTTGTAATAATTGTGAGGCCAAAACATTCCATCTACAGTGATTGGAACATCATCATATACATCTCCTAAAGTTTTTCCTTCCATTAGGGCTGGATAATATACTGTAAATGGAGTGATTATACTTCCAGGTTGTCTATATGAATCTGTCGCTCTATTTAAAATTTTAGCATTTTTAGAATTTACATCGAGACCTCCAATAATCGCTTCGACAAATCCCGTTTCATTGTTTGAAACAATCATTGCAGATTCAGGCTGAACTGTGGGATGCGGATTAAAGCTATAAAAATTATTGGAAATGACTAAATTTTCATTCTCATCAATTTTATAAAAATCATTTAACTCTTTGATATATGATCCGTCAATAATTAAGTAATTATTTTTTAGCTCGTATGATGATGGATCAATTTGAAGTTCTCCAATTTCGTAGGTTTCTAGAATTTTATTTTGGTTTATTTCGTATAAGTCAATAATATCGAGTTTATTTTGAGATTTTTTAAAGTAAATGCTATCAATTTTTAAATCACCGTGGCTCGATATGCTGTAAGAGTCCTTTGGTATTGTGAGATTAAAATTTTCATCGAAATTTGAATATCTGGTAAAATATAATATTTCATCATTAAATACTATATTTTTATTCTCATCAAAGTTCAGTTTTAAAAGTCTTGAGCCTTGTTGTGATTTATAATTTAGAAGAAAGCTTTGAAAGTTAGAATATTTATCTTCCAAATCGTTTTGCATTTCTTCATTTATAGATGAATAGACTCTATAGCCACCAGTGAAAAGCTTGTGTTCGCCCTCATTTAAACTTATTTTATAGTAATCTGCCAAATATTTTGACGCTTCACTTTTAATAAAATCAGTTGAATATGAGCTCATGTTGTGATTTTTAAATTCCTTTGGATTTAGATCGTTTATGATGTCAAAATTTAATGCTTTTTCATACTCTATGTCATCTATATAACCGAGCTCTTTCATCCTATTAAGTACAATCTTTTGTCTGTCAAATGCATCTTGATTAAGCACTAGATAATATTTTTGTCCGTTTATAGTCCTAGTTCCAATAATATTTAAATCGTCACTTATAAATTCTTCTGGAACTGATTTAAACGGAGCATAATTAGTTGGCGATTTTGGAATACCAGCGAGTAGGGCAGCCTCTGCAGTGTTAAGCTCATAGGCATGTTTTGAAAAATAAGTTTCGCTTGCAGCTTCCACTCCGTAGGCTCCTTGACCCAAGTTTATTCTATTTAAGTAAGCTTCTAGGATTTCTTGTTTAGTAAGTACGTCTTCAACTCTTAGTGACAAATAGGCTTCTTGAATTTTTCTATTCATTGTCTTTGCGTTGGAAAGATACACACTTCTTACGAGTTGCTGAGTTATTGTAGAGCCACCTCTTACTAGTGAGCCGCTCTTTATATTGGTTACAAGAGAAGATGCTATTCCAATTGGATCGAGGCCCTTATGTGTGTAAAATCTGTGGTCTTCTATTGCGACAAAAGAATTTTTAACTTGATCTGGCAAATCTTTTAAATCCACGAGAGTTCTATATTCTAAAGATTCTACTTTTTCTAAGAGAGAATTGTCTTTGGAATAAATATATGAAGTTTGATTAAAAGAATTAGTTAAATTTTCTAAATTAGTTGTTGGAGTTTTTGAAATAATAGAAACTATGATTGCTGATAAAATTGAAAACATAATAGCTATTATTAAAAGCACAACTAAAAGAATAATTTTAATTTTATCTTTTTTGTTCAGGTCTTTAAATTTTTTAAATTTATTCATAGAAACCTCCCGAATTTATTATACCATCTAAGATACTTAAATACTATTTTAACGAATAAAAGACATAAAGTTTTTAATTTTATGTTTTATTGGTATAATTAAGTTATGGACAATGTTTTTTTAGAAAATTTAAATTCACAAAAGAAAATTGAAAGAGTTATAACTGTTGGAACGGATCTTGGCGCTTTTCCTCACTCAATAAAAACTTCTATGGAAGAGCTAGGTGAACTTGTTGAAGCTGACGGCGCCGAAGTTGTTGGAGAAGTTACACAAAACTTACACAAGTTTAATCCGAAGTATTTGATAGGATCTGGTAAAGTTCAAGAAATTAAAGATATGGCAGAAAAACTCGAAGTTGACGCGGTAGTTTTTAATGATGAGCTTTCCGGAATTCAAGTTAGAAATTTGGAGAAAAAAATTAAAAAGAAAGTTGTCGACAGGACCAATTTAATTTTAGACATATTTGGACTTCGAGCTACTACTTATGAGGCTAAGCTTCAAGTTGAGCTTGCAAGACTTGAATATCAAATGCCTAGACTACTTGGAATAGACGGCTGGTCAAGAACTGGTGGAGGAATTGGAACAAGGGGACCAGGTGAGCAAATTATAGAGACTGACCGTAGAAGACTCCAAAGAGAAATTGACAAAATAAAGGAAAAATTAAAAAAAGCTGAAAAGACCCGTGATACAATTAGAACTAGAAGAGTAAATAGTAAACTTCCAGTTGTTTCTCTTGTCGGTTACACAAATGCCGGCAAGTCTACAATTTTAAATAAATTAAAAATGGAAGAGTCCAAAGAAGTTTCTGTAAAAGATATGCTGTTTGAAACTTTGGATCCTAGCTCTAGAAGGTCTAGACTTCCTTCTGGAAGGGAGTTTATCATTTCAGACACTGTTGGTTTTGTTTCAAAACTTCCAACTAAAATTGTTGAGGCATTTAAGTCAACACTAGAAGAAATTAAATATTCAGACTTAATTGTACACGTAATAGATTCGTCTAGTGAAGATATAGAAATACAATACAAGACGACAATTTCAATTTTGCAAGAAATTGGAGTAACTGATAAAAACATAATTACTGTCTTTAATAAATCTGACAAGGTAAATATAGGTGATGTCAACTTGCCTAGAGCAATTGCACCTGAAAAGAAGATATTTATATCTGCATTTAATGACGAGGACATAAAGAGACTTCTACAAAAAATTGAGGACAACTTGGAGCAAAATTATGTCGATGTAAAGTTAAAATTTCCTTATGATGATACAGATAAACTATTTGAGCTTGTAGATAGATTTGATTTAAAACCTAAATACAATGACGATGGAATTTATATAGAGCTATCTCTTAGAGAAGATGAAGTTGACAGGGTAAAGGAATATGTTACAAATGTATAACTCAATTTTAAAAGATGGCGAGGCATCTATTGAGATAAAAAAATCAAAATTTATAAGTCACGCGTTTTTTGTAAGAGATGAACAAAGAGCTCTTCAAATTATAGATGAAGTGAGGTCTAAATATAGAGATGCAACTCACAACTGCTACTGTTATATTATCGGAGAAGACGCCAATATAGAAAGATATTCTGATGATGGCGAACCGAGTGGAACGGCTGGAATTCCAATGCTTGAAGTTTTAAAAAAGAAAGAGCTAAGAAATATTTTGGTTATTTCAACAAGGTATTTTGGAGGAACAAAACTTGGAGCTGGTGGACTCGTAAGAGCATATACAAATTCAGTTGTAGCTGTTCTTGATAATTCCAGAGTATGTGTTAGAAAAATTTTTAATAGAACTTCACTAGATTATGATTATACTCTACATGGTAAAATTATAAATTATCTCACTAACGAAGGAGTTAAAATTCTAGATGAAAATTATTCAGACTCTGTCGAAATAATTGTCGATTTAGAAGATGAAAGTTACATTTTAAAAGATTTAATAGATCTTACGAGCGCAAATATTAAATTTAAAATTATAGAAAAAGTTGAACTTCCAACGATTGATGGAAAAATTATATATTAGAGGTTATTATGGATTATAAAAAAGTTACAGAAGATTTAGTTAGTTGGTTAAAGAAAAAAGCAGAAGAGACAGGAGCAAAGGGATTTGTTTTTGGACTTTCAGGAGGAATTGACTCTGCAGTAGTTGCGGGACTTTCCAAGAAAGTTTTTCCTGATAATTCACTGGGTTTAATTATGCCTTGTGAAAGCATTGATAAAGACGCAGCTGATGCAAAAAAAGTTGCCAAAGCTCTCGATCTAAAAACTCATACAATTGATCTTACAAATACCTATAGAGAGCTTATAAACTCATCTTTTGATTCGACAAATAAAATGGCAAAATCAAATATTAAACCAAGACTTAGAATGACGACTATTTATTATTATGCACAAGATCTTGGATATTTAGTTCTTGGGCCATCGAATGCGAGTGAGTGGTACCTTGGTTATTCGACAAAATACGGAGACTCCGGAGCAGATATTATGCCGATAGCAAATATTTTAAAGACAGATGTATTTGAAATTGCAAAAGAACTTAAAATACCCGATGAAATAATTAATAAAAAACCTTCAGCTGGGCTTTGGGTTGGACAAACAGATGAAGATGAAATGGGATTTACTTATGAAGAGCTCGATTCTTATATAAGGGGAGAAAGAGAGCCAGAACCTGCTAAAAAGGAGAGAATCGATAGAATGCACAGATCTTCTTCTCACAAGAGACAAATGGCTCCTCAATTTATTTTAAAAAAGTAGTTGACAAAATAACTTTAGCAGAGTATACTAATGAACAACAAATAATAAAAGCGTCAAGAGAGAAAAACATATAATTGGTCTTTTAAAGAGAGTGGGGATGGTGAGAGCCCACAAAGATACAGATATTTAATATTCACTCTCAAGCTTAGAGGTTGAAATAAAGTAGATTTCTACGGCAGTCACCGTTACCACAGACTAGAGATTGTTAGATCTTAAAAGAGTTAATCTATTTGATTATAAAATTAGGTGGTACCGCGAATCCTTCGCCCTATGGGGTGGAGGATTTTTTTATTATTTAAATTTATTTATTTGGAGGAAAAAATGAAAAATTTAAAGAAAACTTTTGTGAGCATTGCGATTATGCTTTTAGCGGTTTTAGTAGTTGGATGTAGTACTGAAAAAAAGAAGGAAGAGTCAAAAGAGAAAATTAAAATTGGGGCTATTGAATACATTGAGCATGTTTCACTAGACAATGCACTTAAGGGTTTTAAGGATAGACTAGAAGAAGAGGGACTTGATGTAGAAGTTGATGAGATTAATCTCCAAGGAGACCAAGCACTTGCAACGACAATGCCAAAAAAATATGAAGGTGATGAATATGCGCTTATATATGCAATCTCAACGCCAGTAGCTCAAGGTGCAAAACAGTCAGTACCAAATAAAAATATTATATTCTCTGCAGTAACTGACCCAGTAGAATCTGGAATCGTAAGTGCTAAAGATGAAATTACAAATATAACTGGAGTTACAGATGCAGTTTCATCAAAAGAACAACTTAAATCATTTTTAAAAATTTTTCCAGATGTAAAGACGATTGGAACAATTTATTCAACATCAGAATCTAATTCGAAAGTACAAATTGATGAGCTAAAAAAAGCTTGCGATGAACTTGGACTTGAGTTAAAGGTTACTGGAATTAACAATATAAATGACATTGCTCAAGCTATCGCCTCTATGAAAGATGAGATTGACGCTTACTATGCAATAACTGACAACACAGTTGCTTCAGCTATACCAGTAATTTCAGAGACTTTAATAGAAAACAAAATTCCTTCATTATCAGCCGAAGAAGGTCAAGTTGAAAATGGACTTTTAATGAGTGAAGGTGTAAATTACTACGAACATGGAAGACAAGCTGGCGAAATGGCGATTAAAATTTTAAATGGCGAAGATATCAAAAATTTACCAGTTGAAGACAACAAAACCACTTCAAGAAAGATAAATGAAGATACAGCGAAAAAAATAGGAGTAGAAATAAAATAAAAAATATAGACAATAAAGATTAACACAAATACAACTAAATATTGCATTGGAACGAAAACAAAAATAAACTAAGTAACGGTTTAAATTAATAAAATATTTTTTTCGAAAAAGCCTTGACATTTATTATAAGCCTTTATATAATGTCAATAATTTAATAAATGCTATGCGAGAGAAAAAAGAGTTTAAAATGATTTAAGAGAGTTATCGGTTGGTGCGAGATAATACATTTGAATTTAATATACACTCTCAAGTTTATTTGTTGAAATTAGTAGGCAAGTACGGAAGCCCCCGTTAACTTAGGCTAGAGGTTGTTGGACCTTAAATTGAGTATCTTTTTAGATTAAAATCGGGTGGTACCGCGTAAGTAATGTCTTTCGTCCCAATAGTGGATGAAAGACTTTTTTTATTTTGTGGAGGTTATTATGAAATTTAAAAGAATAATTATTTTATTAGTTTTGAGTTTGTTATTTATATCATGTGCGAAAAATGACTCAAATGAAAATGTCAATGCGAATGTAAAAGAAGAGAGTGTTCAAGCAAATAGTAAAGAAAACAAAAAAATTGGAATTATAGAACTAGCAGATCATATTGCTCTAGAAAGATCTAGAACAAGTTTTGAAGAAGAAATTAAAAATTTAGACAGTGATGTTGAAATCATTAGTAAAAATGCAAATGGAGATTTGACTGTAGTTCCTTCAATAATAAAAAATTTTGTAGATGAAGATGTAGATTTAATCTATGCAATAGCAACTCCAGCAGCACAGGGTGCAAAAAATGGAGCTGGAAATATTCCAATTGTTTTTTCAGCAGTAACTGATCCAGTAAGTTCTGATTTAGTTGAAAATGTAGAAGAGCCAGAGGCAAATATAACTGGTGTCAGTGACTACTTCTCAGTAAAGGCACAGCTTGAAGAAGCCATAGAAATTTTTCCTGATATTAAAAATGTCGGAGTTTTATTTTCGACAAATGAAGCTAATTCAAAATATCAATTAGAAGAATTAAAAAAAGCTTGCGATGAACTTGGATTAGAAGTAGTTGAAGTAGGAATAAATAATATTAACGATGTTTCTACAGCGATGAAGTCAATGGAAGGTAAAATTGATATATTTTTTGGGATTCAGGATAACACCGTTTCTTCTGCTTCATCAATTATCGCGAAGTCTTTAAAAGAAGCAAAGATTGTATCAATAGCAGCAGAACAGGGGCCCGTTGAAAATGGAATTCTCATGAGTACTGGAGTTGATTATGAAAGTCTTGGAAGGGATGCTGCAAATATGGCGCATGAAATTTTAAATGGAAAAAGTGTAAAAGAAGTTCCTGTTGGATATTCAACAGAAGTTAAAAAGATTGTAAATAAGACGACAGCCGATGAGCTAGGTCTTTTAGATAACGAAAAATTATTAGAAGATGCAGATATAGTTAAATAAATTTAAGGAGGAAAGCATGAGTTCAGTATTAACAGAGTCAATAGTGATGGGGCTGATTTTTTCAGTTTTGACTATTGGAGTTTTTATAACATTTAAAATTTTAGATTTTCCAGACATGTCAGTTGAAGGCACATTTCCACTAGGGGCTTTTGTTTATGCTAAGGCCTTGACCTTGGGAATGAACTCAGTTTCAGCTATGTTTTTAGCTTTAGCTGCAGGATCAATTGGAGGACTTATTACTTATGTTCTCTACAGGAAATTTAAAATTCAGTCAATCCTTTCTGGAATTTTAACGATGACATTTCTTTATTCAGTTAATCTTAGAATAACAGGAACATCAAACATTACATTTTTTGAATATAAGACAGTTTTTCAAATTTTTGAAAATATTCCAAAAATGGCAATACTTTTAATAATAGTTTTGGTGATAAAAGTTTTGATGGATTCTTTTTTAAAAACCGAAAAGGGATATTTGCTATTGGCAACGGGAGACAATGAAACTCTAGTTAAATCTCTTGGGAAAAATCCAGACAAATATATATGTCTTGGTCTTATGATATCAAATGCACTTGCAGCACTAGCAGGATCTCTTATGGCACAGTCAAATGGATATGCAGATATCACTATGGGACAGACGATAATTGTATCAGCGCTTGCGTCAATAACTATTGGAGATGCATTTTTGAAAAATGTAGGTATAGTAAAGAGGACTACAAGGGCAATATTCGGAGCAATTATTTATAGAATAATTTACGGAATTGCAATTCACATTGGACTTGAACCAAGTGACTTAAAAGGAATTACGGCAATAATAGTTGTTGCATTTATTTTATACAACAATGCATCGTCAGCTGGAATAAATATTTTAAAAGAAAAGAAGAGGGGTATAAATGTTACGAATAAAGAATCTATCTAAAACTTTTTATATGGGAACTCCAGAAGAAAATCAAATATTCGACAATTTTTCATTAGAAATTGAAGAAAATACTTGTGTAGCTTTTTTGGGACCAAATGGTTGTGGAAAGTCCACTCTATTTAATTTGATAAGTGGTTCACTAAAAAGTGATTCTGGAACAATTGAAGTTGGAGATAAAAATATTTCTAAAATGCCAGAGCAAGAGAGGGCACTTTACATTGGGAAAGTAAACCAAAATCCTTCAATGGGAGTGGCACCAAGCTTAAATATTTTAGAGAATATGTCAATGGCATATAAAAAAGGACAAAAGTTTAAATTAAAGAGATTGATAGATAAGAATAACAATGAGGAAATAATAAACAGATTAAAAACGATAGGACTTGGGCTTGAGAACAAGCTAAACACAGAAGTTAAGTTTTTATCTGGAGGTCAAAGACAATGTCTTTCACTTTTAATGGCGACAGTTAGAACGCCAAAGATACTGTTACTTGACGAACACACAGCGGCTCTTGATCCAAAGACTTCTAGTGTAATTATGAATAAGACTAGCGATTTAATTAAAGAAGAAAAAATCACGACACTTATGATTACTCACAACCTAAGACATGCACTGGAATTTGCTGATAGAATAATAATGTTAAATCACGGAGAGATCGTTCTTGATATCAAGCCGGGAGAAATAACAGAAGAGGAACTAAATAAAATATATTACGAAAAAATTGAAGATACAAAAGCTATGGAAGTACCAAAGCTAATTAAAATTGCGTAAAAATAATTTAATAAATTATTTTTATCCATAACCCCAAAAACTGCTACATATTAATTTGTAGCAGTTTTTAACTTCTTAATTTATTTAATACTTATTGTAAATTCTTCACCGTACTTTTCTATTGGAGTGTCAATTTTACCAGACTCTTTGGGCAGTATTTGTCTATATAACTGGCAATTAAGCTCTCCTTTGTAATTTAATAGCTCGTCTGCTGTTAAGTCACTTGTAAATGGTGAAAAGTAAAGCTCGGACTTTTGTTTATCAGAATTTCTTGTATCGAATTCAATAATTTTTCTATCTTCTGTTTTGGCCTTTATAGAGAAAATATAGTCTTCATTAAAAGAAGGGTAAGTCAACGTAATTTTTTGCGCCGCTGGACTCATAGTAAAGCTTTTTAGTTTTAAAAAGTCTGTTCCTTTTATTTTCATATCTTCTGCTACAACTCTCTTTTCCATCTTCATGTCATCCATATCAACATTTACAGTTATAGATACTTTGTTTTTATTTTGCAAAAATTTGTCGAAGTATATTTTTAATTCTATTTCGCCACTATTTTCTATTGGCTTCTTTAGGTCTGTCATACTTGTAATTACCCTATAATTATCTAATCCTGGGGCAATGAAACTTGTGACAGTAGAACCAATTATTTTGTTTTTCTTTCCATTAACTCTTAGACTACTTATATCAACATTATCATCAATTAATGAATCACTATTTGCATCTAATGAATCACTATTTGCATCCAGATGTAAGATTACAGTGTATAATATGTCTTCATCAATTAACAAATCGTTCAAAACGTATTTCTCGCCATCTATTTCAAAAGGCTCATTTAACTTTACGGAATAATTTTCAACATCACTTGATAGCATCATTGAATCTTTAAGATTCACTTCAATTCTATTTGCCACTTTCATTGCTTTTGCCATTACATAGCCATCAGTCGTATAATTAGATATTCCAAACACGAGTGCAAGTGCCGCCGCAACAGTAGCAACTTTTTTATAAAAACTCTTTCTGCTATTTTTCTTTAGAAACTTAACAGAATTTTTTAATTTTTGTTTCTCCAAATCATTTAAAGGTACTTCTTCATATTCAATTTCAAGATCATTTAATTTTTCATAAATATTATTTTTCATAAGTGCCTCCTCTAAATCCTCTTAAAAATTTTCTCGCTCTACTCACTCTCTTATAGGCATTATCCACGGTGATTCCCTGATTTTTAGCAGCCTCTTTGTAACTTAGAGAATTTAAAAAGATATCTTTAAAAAGTTTTTGATCATCTTCATTTAATACAGAAAAAACTTCTTCAAGTTCTAAATTTGCATTTAAGTTGATTTCTCTAGAAATATTATTTTCATCAATTTCAACTGTTTCAAATTTTATTTCTTTTCTAAGTAAATCTATTGATCTATATTTACAAACAGCTGCACACCAATTCTTAAAACTTGAACGGGTGCTGTCGAAAGAATTAATATTCTCCCAAATGCTAATAAGGGAATCATTCATGGCCTCATCCCACAAATATGGATATTTCCAAAGAGTTTTTGATACTACACCTTTTAAAAGAGCTCCATACTCATCAATGAAAGCATAAAGAGCATCTTCATCTTTATTTTTTAGTTTTTTTATCAAATCTTTATTATCCATATTTCCTCCTTCACTAATATATACGAGGATGAGTAGGTATTTCTGACAAAAAATTTAAAATTTTTAAAAATGGCATAAAAAAACTACCTCGCAGTCGCAAGATAGTTTTTGAAAAATCAATATTTAAGTTCTTTATTTGAATAAATAGTGTAAGTTAAAATTATAAATAAGACAAATAGCACTAAGTTTACGCCGATTGTCAAAATATTTATATTTGAATTTATAAAATTATATGTTGCAAATGAAACATTTGGGAAAAATTCAACGACTTGTGCGAAAGTTCCGCCAACAGTTTTGCCTATGATTGTAAGAAGTACAATTAATAGTACAAATAGTGCAGATATTGCATCTTGATGTTCAGAACTTTTAGACATTGAAGATAAGAAAAATCCAAAACTCATAAACATAAGTCCGCTTCCAAATAGACTTACAAAAATTCTTATTAAAGCTTGAAACACATCAAAATCAGTCATTTCAGGAATATATTTTGCATTTACCCCCGATGCAGTTATTATAAATACAAAACCATAAGTTGCAAGAGCCATAAGTATTAAAAATATTATATATAAAACAAGGTTTGCAGTTAGTTTTGCAGTTACAATTTCTGATTTAGAAATTGGATTTGAATAAATATATTCAATATTTCCGCTACTTTGTTCTTTAGAAAGTGAGCTTGCTCCAATTTGCATTGCAAATATAAAAATTAAAACTCCAAGGTAGTGATAAACTATTGAAAGATAATCACCAATATTTGAAATATCTGTTGAGCCTGTAAAACCTAAAATTTCTTTAGTTGAATCGTTAAGAGATTCTATAACTGAACCAAATAGAGAATTCATCTGAGGTTCTGCAAGGAATGGGTAAAATGCCATCATTAAGCCCAATAAAACTATTAAAACAATGGCCCATGCAATAGTTTTTGTGAAATTAGATTTAAATTCCATGTTAAAAATCATTTTTGTCCTCCTTTATCTTTATTAGGAGTATCTGTCGAGTCATTTTTTGCATAGTCGACATTATCGCTGCTCAAAATATTTGTATAGGTCTTTGTCTCTTGACTAGAATCATCTAAATCTTTATTCAAATCATCAAATGTTTCTTTATTTTCTTGAGAAGAACTATCTAATAATTCCTTTTCACTCGCGTCGATTGAACTGTTCACATCAGTGGAATTTTCTATATCTTTTTCTTCAACAACAGGTTCATCTACAAATAAATTAGTTTGAGTGTTGTGAATTTTATCTTTTTTGTCTTCGCCAAGTGTGAAGTCAGTATTTTCAGTGTTTATACTTGTAGTACTTTCTTCATCAAGAGATATATTTTGATCTGGCTTTTCAACGGAGTCATTAAGAAGGGTTTCTGTAAGAGTTTTAGTTTCAAGTTTTTCTTTATTTACTTGAGGCTCTTTTTTTGGTGCCCTTGTGCTTAAATTATCTCCAGAGTAGTAGGCAGAAATTTTATCTTCAAGAGTTGCATCCTCTAAAATATAATTATTAAGCGTCTCTTCATATATAACTTTCGAAAGTTCAGGAAGAGATTTGTCGTAGTAAAGAATAGTTTCTTCATCTGCATCTTTAATTACCCTTGCTCCAATTGAAGTAAAGTAATTTAGGTTGCCTCGATATTCTTTAATTCTTAAGACTTTGTCTCCAGATGCACTTATATTATTGTATTCTACATCAGCAATTTTTCCGTCATGAAGATAAGCTATTCTAGTCGAATATTTCCTAGCTTCCTTTAATGAGTCAGTTAAAATAAAAACAGTGAGACCTTCAGTCTCATTTAAATTTTTAACATATGAAAATAATTTGTCGATGTCACCTCGATTTAAATTTGTGCAAGGATTATCCAAAATTAAAAGTCTTGGTTTTGTAATAAATGCGTTTATGATTGCAAATAATTTTAACTCTCTTGGTTCTAAATCTGAAATTCTAAAACTATAATCAAAATTGAAATAATCGCAGATATTGTCGATATCTTCAGTATTTTGTAAATTATGTGCGTTTAAAGTTTTTTTAAGAATTGAAGAGCACTTGGCATTTGAATTTAATAAAGTATCTTCTGGAACAAAACTTGTAATTTCTTTTATCTCTTTAGATTCTTTGAAAGAATCCATATCGTAAATTTTTACATTATTTTTGTTAGACTTTAAATATCCCATTAAAATTCTCGCAAGTGTAGTTTTGCCAGAATTTTTAAGTCCAAGTAAACTAAAAATTTCGCCATCTAAGACTTCTAAATTTAAATCGGATAAAACTTCTTGTTTGCCTTGACGTTTCGATAGATTGTTGATAACGATGGCACTCATATTATTCACCTCTTTAATAAATGTTAAATCTATTATACAATAATAATGCTTATAATTAAAGAAAACTTACGAATACGTAGAAATCTACTTATAATATACTATTTATTTTACATTTTCATAAAAATCTGTTATATTTTTATGTTATAATTTTATTTCGAATGGGGGTTATTTAATGAAACTTGGAATAGTGGGCCTACCTAATGTGGGAAAATCCACTCTCTTTAATGCTCTTACAAGTGCAGGAGCTGAAGCTGCGAATTATCCATTTGCTACAATTGAACCTAATATTGGTGTTGTAAATGTTCCTGATGAAAGGCTCGATGTTCTTGCAAAGCTAAGTAATTCTGAAAAAATAGTTCACACTAATATAGAATTTTATGATATAGCTGGTCTAGTTAAAGGTGCGAGCAAGGGCGAGGGCCTTGGAAATCAATTTTTATCTAACATTCGCGAGGTTGATGCAATTGTCCATGTGGTCAGGTGTTTTGAAGATGAAAATGTAATTCATGTGGACGGATCTATAGATCCAATTCGCGATATTGAAAATATAAATCTTGAACTTATCTTTTCAGATCTTGAGCAAGTTGAAAATAGATATTCAAAGATAGTAAAAAAAGCTAAAGGTGACAAGTCACTTTTAAAAGAAAAAGATTTGCTTGAAAGACTTAAAAATGCTCTTGAAAATGAAAAATCAGCAAGAGAAGTTGAAGTTGACGAGGAAGAAGAAAAATTAATAAGAAATTATTCACTACTTAGTGCAAAACCTATAATTTATGTTTGCAATGTGTCTGAAGACGACATAGTTAATGACGGCGCAAATAATGAATATGTAGAAAAAGTAAAGAAATTTGCAAAAGAAAAGAACGACAATGTCGTAGTAATTTCTGCTGAAATTGAATCTGAAATTGCAGAACTTCCTCCTGATGAAAAAGAACTTTTTTTAGAGGAAATGGGACTAAAATATTCAGGTTTAGATAAGCTTATAAAATCAAGTTACGATCTTCTTGGATTAATTTCTTTTCTTACTACTGGAGAGATGGAAAGTAGAGCGTGGACAATTAAAAAAGGCGCGAAAGCTCCAGAAGCAGCTGGAAAAATCCACTCAGATATGGAAAGAGGATTTATTAAAGCAGATACAATCTCTTATGAAGATTTAGTTGAAAGTGGATCAGTAGCTGTTGCTAGAGAAAAGGGCCTTATAAGAAGCGAAGGAAAAGATTATGTCGTACAAGATGGAGATGTAATCGTATTTAAATTTAACGTATAAGGAGATTTATGGTTAAACTTGTTTCTATGGATTTAGATGGTACTCTTCTTACGACTGATAAGATTATGACTAAAAGTTTTAAATCTTTCGTGGACAAATTGAAAAAGTCTTCTATAATTCCAGTTGTTGCCACGGGAAGAGAATATTTTATGGCAAATAGATTTTTAGGCGATGTCGATATAGATATTGTTTGCAATAATGGGAATGTTATAAAAAATAATTTGACTGGAAAAACAGTTTACACAAATCCAATTGACAAAAGAGATGTATTAGAAATAATGAGTTTTAATAGATATGAAGATATTATTTCTACTGTGCATGTGCTTAGAGATGATGGAATAGATTTACTCTATCAGGTTAAAGATAATCAGGATTATAAAGAAACTTATGTCAATGTATTTAATGGAAGAAATTTAGGAATAAGTGATTTTTTAGAATATGATGGAGAGCCGCTGTCCATTGTTTTTACGGGAAGCTATGAAATTTTGGAAGAATTTAGAGCAGTTTTACTAAGAAACATTGGCGATAGATTTAACATCCATCTTATGAGAATTGTGAGAAAGCCATATTGGATGCTTGAAATTTTGCAGAAAAATGGAGATAAGCTCTTTGGCGTAAAAAAGTATATTGAAGATAAAAATATAGATCTTAAAAATATAGTTTCAATCGGAGATGATTCCAACGACAAGATGCTAATTGCCAATTCTGGAGTTGGAATTGCTATGAAAAATGGTGTTGAAGAATTAAAAAAAGTAGCTGACATAATTTCCGATTACGACAACGACAATGATGGTGCAGTTAAAATTTTAGATAAAGTTATTTTTGGGTGATATTATGAACATAAATTGGTATCCAGGTCACATGAAAAAAACCCTTGAGGATATTGAAAAGAAATTAAAATTAGTTGATTTTTGTATTGAGATTATTGATTCTAGAATTCCTTACTCTAGTAGAAATCCAGTTTTTGATGATATTTTAAAGAATAAAAAGAGACTTATTATTTTCAACAAATCTGATTTATCAGATCCCAATCTAAATAAAAAATGGAGAGAAAAATACACTGATGAAGATCATGCTGTATTATTTTATAATGCTCTAAGACCAAATGTAAAAGCAGTTGTGGAAAAATCTAGAGATCTTATGAAAGAAGAAATTGCAAAATTTGAAGAAAAAGGTCTAAATAAAGGGCCGCTAAGGGCAATGATTGTTGGAGTTCCAAATTCAGGTAAGTCTACTTTTATAAATTCAATATCAGGTACTAGATCAACAAAGACTGGAAATAGGCCTGGAGTCACAAAGACTAATCAGTGGATAAGAATTAATCCTAAACTTCATCTTTTGGACACGCCAGGAGTTTTGTGGCCAAAGCTTGAAGAAAATGTTGGACTTAACCTTGCATTTACTGGTGCGATTAAAGATGAGATAATGGATACTGATACTCTAGCTTTAAAACTCATTGAGAGATTAAATTCTATCGACAAAGATATTTTAATAGATAGGTATAAAATTGAAGTAGATGAAAAAATGAGTCCTCTCGAAATTATGGAAAATATAGGTAAAAAAAGAGGGGCGCTCATGAAAGGCGGATTTATTGACTATTCTAAAGTTTCTAAAATTGTTTTGGATGAATTTAGAAAGGGCACTCTTGGAAAAATAACTTTGGAGGATCCAGATGATTTTTAATAATTATGAAGATTATTTTTTAAAAGAGGGATATAAATCTATAGCTGGAATAGATGAAGTTGGAAGAGGTTGTCTTTTTGGAGATGTGGTTGCCTGCGCGATAATTATGCCAAGAGGAGAATTTATTGAAGGTGTAAATGACTCCAAAAAACTTACAGCAAGAAAGCGCGAGATGTTATACGATAAAATTTTAAAATCTTGTGTTGCTGTGGGAATAGGAAGGGTAAATTCAGAAAAAATTGACGAAGTAAATATTAAAGTTGCAACTCACATAGCAATGCGTATTGCCATAGAAAATTTGCGCGACAAAGACGGCAAAAAAGTTATTCCAGATTTAGTTCTAATTGATGCGGAAACTATCGATACTAAAATATTTCAACAGGCCATTTTAAAAGGTGATGAAAATTGCTATTCAATAGCATGTGCATCTATTGTTGCCAAAGTTTATAGAGATAGTCTTTGCAACAGATGGGCAATAAAATATCCAAATTATGGAATAGAAAGGCACAAGGGATATGGAACAAAATACCACAGAGAAGCTTTAAAACACTATGGACCTTCTCCTATGCATAGAAAGACCTTTCTAAAAAATATAAGTAAGTGGTAATATGAAAAATGTTTTTTATGGAAATTTAGGTGAAGATATCGCAACTAGATTTTTAGAAAATAAAAACTATAAAATTCTTGATAGAAATTATAGGGCTCTTGGCAATGAAATTGACATTGTAGCTAGAGATAAAGATGAGATTGTATTTGTCGAAGTGAAGACTAGAAATTCACATAAGTTTGGTGAAGCTTATGAAGCAGTAGACAAATATAAAATGGAAAATATAATACTTACATCAAAAGCATATATCGAAAAATACTCTCTTTACGATATTATGATTCGCTATGACATAATAGAAGTTTATCTTAAAGAGAAGAAAATTAATCACATTATAGGTGCTTTTGATCTATCATAAACTAGGTTAATTCCTAGTTTTTTTATATTCAAAAATATTTAAATAATATTTTTAATTTCTTACAAGTTGTGTTATTATTAATACAGATAAAACATAGTAAATTTGTATGAATTATTTTTAGGATAAATGGAGGAAAAAATGACTGAACTTTTAAGGATTGAAAATCTTAGCGCTGGCGTTGAAGACAAAAAAATATTAAAGAATATTTCTATGAAAATTAATTACGGCGAAGTGCACGTAATTATGGGGCCAAATGGCTCTGGTAAATCTACACTTGCCAATGTTATTATGAACAATCCTCAATACGATGTTTATGATGGCAAGATTTTTTTAGATGGTGAAGATATTTCAGACTTATCTACAGATAAGAGAGCTAACAAGGGACTATTTATGTCTTTCCAAACTCCTGAAGAAGTACCAGGAATTTCTGTAGAAAACTTTATTAGAACTGCTAAATCATCAAAAGAAGATAAAACTCTTTCAATTTTGAAATTTAAAAAACAAATAAAAAAAGAAATGGAAGAGCTACACATGGATTCTTCTTATGCTGAGAGATATTTAAATGTTGGTTTTTCAGGTGGCGAAAAGAAGAAAAATGAAATTCTTCAAATGTTAATGCTTGATCCTAAGCTTGCTATTTTAGATGAAACTGATTCAGGCCTTGATGTTGACGCAACAAGGATTGTGTCTGAAGGAATCGAAAAGTTTTTAAGTGAAAATAATTCTGTATTAATTATTACTCACCACAAAGAACTTATTAGAAATATAAAACCTGACTATGTCCATGTAATCTTAGACGGAGAAATTGTAAAAGAGGGAGACCCTTCAATTATAGACAAAATAGAAGAAGAAGGATTTAACTGGATAAGAGAGGAGGTAAAATAGTTTGAGTAAACAAGAAAAAACTCAAGTTGAAGATATGGATCGTGGAGTTTATGACATTAAAAATAAATTCACATATAGATCCAAGACAGAAAAAGGTCTAACAGAAGATATAATAAGACAAATTTCTGCAGAAAAAGATGAACCGGATTGGATGCTTGAGTATAGATTAAAAGCACTTGAAATATTTAACAAAAAATCTAATCCAGAATGGGGACCAGATTTATCAGAAGTTGATATAAATGAAATTACAACTTATATAAGACCTGATGCTGATTTATCTGATGATTGGAATAAAGTTCCTGAAGATATTAGAGATACCTTCGATAAATTGGGAATACCAGAAGCTGAAAAAGAATCAATTCTTTCTGGTGTTGGAGCTCAATACGATTCAGAAGTTGTATATCACAATATTCAAAAGCACTTGCTCGATCAAGGTGTAATTTATACTGATTTTGAGACAGGACTTCGCGAGCATCCAGATATAGTAAAAAAAAATTTTGAAAAATGTATAACTCCAAATTTACACAAATATGCTGCACTACATTATGCAGTTTGGTCTGGTGGATCTTTTGTATATGTGCCAGAAGGAGTAAAAGTAGATATTCCACTTCAATCTTATTTTAGATTAAACGCTCCTGGTGCAGGACAATTTGAACACACACTAATAATTGTTGAAGATGGAGCTTATTGTCACTTTATAGAAGGTTGTTCAGCACCAAAATACAATGTAGTTAATTTACATGCTGGAGCTGTTGAGCTTTTTGTTGGCAAGAATGCGACACTTAGATATTCAACAATCGAAAACTGGTCAAGAAATATGTACAACTTAAATACTAAGAGGGCAATTGTACAGGAAAATGGAAAGATTGAATGGGTTTCTGGATCATTTGGATCAAAAGTATCCATGCTCTATCCAACATCTGTTTTAGCTGGAGAAAATGCTTCAAGCGAATTTACTGGAATTTCTTTTGCTGGTGCTGGACAAAATCTTGACACTGGTGCACAAGTAGTTCATGCTGCTCCTAATACAAAATCAACTATATATACTAAGTCAATTTCTAAAGGTGGAGGAATTGCCATCTATAGAGGTTTGGTAGATATCAGAAAAAATGCTCATGGTTCTAAAAACTCAACTTCATGTGAGTCACTAATGCTCGATGATATGTCAAGATCTGACACAATTCCATCAATAAATGTAGAAAACAATGACATCGACATGGGACATGAAGCAAAAATTGGTCGTATAAGCGACTCTGTAATATTTTATTTGATGACTCGCGGAATTTCTGAAGAAGAAGCAAAGCAAATGGTCGTTCGTGGATTTGCAGAGCCAATTGCAAAGGAACTTCCTTTGGAATATGCTGTTGAGATGAATAACTTGATCAACTTGGAACTTGTAGGGTCTATAGGGTAAGGAGATAAGATGAAATCTAATATTATAGGTAATGAAATTGCCTTTAAGACTTTTAGTTATCTTAAAGTAAATAACACTAAAATTGAAATTCCGAATTTAGAGAAAAAAGATTTTAAAATTAAGGGCAATGATGAAATTTTAGAATTAAAAGAATTTGACAATATAAAATATGGAATTAGCAAAGACGCTTTAGATTTAAATAGAGAACTTTTAAATTACTATAACTCTTACAAAGCTAATGAAGGCGAAGAAAAAGACTTTGGGATTACACTTCTTGAACTTGATGATGAGTATAATATGCTAAGTGATATTCACGACGTGGTTGCGGAAAAAGATTCTAGAGTTAGACTCGTTTTAGATTATACATCTAAAGGTAAAGACGAAATGTTTAGAAATAGTGTAATAAGAGTTTTAGCTAAAGAAAATGCAAGAGTCGATATATTTGTAATACAAAGAGATTCTTTAAACACTTTGGCTTTAGAATCTATTGGTGTTTGTGCAAAAGAAAATTCAGAGGTAAATATTCACCAATATGAAGTTGGATCTGGTAAATTATATTCTAACTGCAAGGTTGAGCTTGTTGGTGATAATTCAAATGGAAATATTAATTCCATTTATTTTGGACAAAAAGATGAATATTTAAATATAAATTATGACATGATTCACAGAGGAAAAAAGACTATGTCCAATATAATGGTAAATGGAGCGTTAAAAGATAGAGCAGTTAAGAATTTAAAATCTAATTTGCAGTTTATTAAAGGCTCAAGTGGAGCCGTTGGTTCAGAAGAAGAATATGCAATTTTACTCGACGAGACTGTAAATTCAATTTCTGTTCCACTTATGCTTGCTCATGAAGACGATGTTGTCGGAAATCACGCATCAAGTGCAGGTAAACTTGATATGGATCAAATTTTCTATTTAATGACTAGAGGAATCAGTTTAGAGAGTGCTCAAACTTTAATTATAGAATCTAAATTTTCAACAGCAATAGATATGTTAAAAGACGAAGATTTAGAAAAAGAAGTATGGAAGTCAATTAGAAAGATTATAAAAGAAGGTGGGTTAGATGTTTAGTAAAGAAGAAATAGAGAATATTAGAAAAGAATATCCCTTCTTAAATTTAAAACCTAATGACAAAGAGATTATATATTTTGACAATGCTGCCACAACTCAAAAACCAAATGAAGTTTTAGAAAATATAAAAAAATACTATGAAACTGAAAATGGAAATCCTCACAGGGGAGCACATTATTTGGCAATGGCATCTACTGAAGCTTATGAAGGTGCAAGGGAAAAAGTGGCAAAATTTATTGGTGCTAAATCTGCAAATGAAATAGTGTTTTTAAGAAATGCAACAGAAGCGATAAACTTAGTCGCATATTCTTATGCATTAAATAATTTGCAAGAGGGAGATGAAATTGTAATCTCTATATTAGAACACCATTCAAATTTAGTTCCTTGGCAAAGAGTTGCAAAGAAGACTGGTGCAAAGTTAGTCTATCTATATGTAGATGAGAATATGCAAATTCCATTTTCTGAAGTTGAAGAAAAAATTGGCCAAAACACAAAAATTTTATCACTCACAGGAGCATCTAATGTCGTTGGAACTATGCCAGATTTAGACAAAATTTTTAAATACACTAGAGATAATTCTGATGCAAAAATTATTTTAGATGGAGCACAACTTGTTCCTCACAAAAAAGTCGATGTATCAAAACTTGATATAGATTTCTTGGCATTTTCTGGTCATAAAATGTATTCAGCAATGGGAATAGGAGTGCTCTATGGAAGAGAAGAACTTTTAAATTCTATGGAACCCTTCTTATCTGGTGGGGATATGATTGAATATGTATATGAAGATAAGACAACTTACTTGCCTTCTCCACAAAGATTTGAAGCGGGTACTGTAAATGTTGAGGGAGCAGTAAACCTCGCATGTGCAATCGACTATATAGATAAAATAGGCATGGATAAAATCGACGAATATGAAAAGTATTTGACAGATTATGCATATGATAAATTAAAGAAATTAGATTTTCTAGAAGTTTATACGACATCAGATGAACTTAGAGCTCCTGTTATTTCTTTTAATTTTAAAAATGCTCATCCACATGATGTGGCATCAATTTTAGATACCTATGGAATTGCTATTAGATCAGGACACCACTGTGCTCAACCACTTCACAGATTTTTGGGCTCAAACTTCTCATGCAGAGCAAGTTTTGCAGTTTACAATACAACTGATGAAATAGATTATTTTGTCGAACATCTTGAAGACGTAAGGAGGATTTTGGGAATTGAATCTTGAAAATATTTATACAGAGTTAATACTTGAACATTCTAGAAATAAGAACAACAGAAGAGATCTTGAAAAATATACTCACAAAGAACTTGGTCACAATCCAAGTTGTGGAGACGAAATTACTTTACAACTAGATGTAGAAGATGACGTAATAAAGGATATTTCTTACACTGGACACGGCTGTGCAATTTCACAAGCTTCAACTTCTATTATGTGTGATATTGTAAAAGGAATGAAAGTCAAAGAAGCAATTGAGCTTGCAGATAAATTTATTGGAATGGTCAAAGGTGAAATAACAGATGAAGATGAACTAGAAGACTTAGAAGATGCAGTCGCTTTTGAAAATATAAGAAATCTTCCAGCAAGAGTTAAATGTGCAGTCCTTTCATGGTATACTTTAAAAGATATTTTAGTAAATGATAAGAAAGAGGGATCTTTTAATCCTAATTGAGGTGAAAAATGAGACTTTCAACTAAAGGAAGATATGGTTTAATGGCCATGTATAATTTAAAAGAAAATATGGGCAAGGGCCCAATCTCTTTAAAAGATATAGCGAAAGATGAAAATCTTTCAGAATCATATTTAGAACAATTATTTTCATTGCTAAAAAAGCATGGCCTCGTCGACTCAATAAGAGGAGCTGGCGGAGGTTATGTTTTGGCAAAGGATCCAAAAGATATTCCAATAGGAGATATAATTAATGCTCTTGAAGGCGACATTTCACTTTCTTGTTGTGACACAGGTAAAAAGGTAAATTGCAACAGGCAAGATGGATGTGCAACTAGGGATATTTTATATAAATTACAAAATCAAATTGAAGATGTCATGGATAATATGACTTTGGAAGATATGTGAGGCAAAAATGATATATATGGATAATGCTGCTACCACTAAAATTACAGATTCTGTGCTAAGAGAAATGATGCCATATCTCACTGATTACTATGGGAATGCTTCAAGCATCTATTCTCTTGGACAAAAATCTAGGGCAGCAATTGAAAATTCGAGAATTAAAATTGCAAATATTTTAAATGTGAAGCCAAGTGAAATCTATTTCACTTCTTCTGGATCAGAGTCAGACAATTGGGCGATAAAAGAGACCATAAAAAAGGGTGAGGTAAATCACATTATATCTTCTAAGATTGAACATCCTGCAGTTTTAAATTCTTTAAAGTATTTGCAAAATAAAGGACACAAAATTGATTTATTAGACGTGGATGAATATGGTTTTGTAAATTTAGATGAGCTAAGAGAAAAAATAACTGAAAATACCAATTTAGTTTCTGTAATGTATGCAAATAACGAAATTGGTACAATTGAGCCAATTGATGAAATTGCTAAAATATGTAGTGAAAAGGGAGTTCTCTTTCACACAGATGCAGTGCAAGCTTTTGGAAATTTAAAAGTCGATCTTTCCAATAAAAATATTGACATGTGTTCAATGTCTGGACACAAAATTGGCGCCCCAAAAGGAATAGGTCTTTTATATATAAAAGATGGTACAAAGATAAATTCTTTTATAAATGGAGGTTCTCAAGAAAGAGATAAGAGAGCTTCAACAGAAAATGTTGCCTCAATAGTAGGCCTTGCAAAGGCAATTGAAGATGTCTATAATGATCTTGATAAAAATAGAGAGTATACGACTAATTTGAGAGATTATACTTTGGATAAACTTTTAAATATAGACGGCGTTGTTTTAAATGGGCCTAGAGAAAATAGACTTCCTGGAAATATAAATATATCAATTAAAAATATGAAACCACAGACCTTGGTTCAATATTTAGATATGTTTGATATTTTTGTATCACAAGGTTCCGCATGCGCAGCAGGAAGTATTGAGCCGTCTTATGTTTTATCTGCAATAGGTAGAAATAGTGATTTATCTCTTTCAACTATTAGAATTTCGTTAAATTCTTCTAATACTAAAGAAGAGTGTGACTTTGTCGTAGAAAAAATTAAAGATGCAGTAAATAAATTTAGCATTAGGTGATATTATGATAGATCAATTTACGGCGAATGCCAACACGGCTAGGTTTGTAACTTATGCACTTATAGTCCTTGCCATTTTTCTTATGTTTTTGGCAATATATTATTTAGTAAATATCGGAAATAAATATATTGAACCAAACAAAAGAATTAAAATGGACCTTAGCATAGTTGCAAAATTATTTCTAGTAATACTTGGCCTGTACTTAATTAAAATTATATTCGCTAAATATAAAATACTGGGATATACTTTATCTTCAGTAATTATAGCGATTATTTTTGCATATATTATTGACCCACTTGTAAATTATTTAGAGAGAAAGGGAGTAAAAAGACAGTTAGGTGTTATTATTGTCTATATATCTGTAATATTTTTATTTGGAATTTTAATATTTTCTGTAATACCAAAGACAATTCAGGAACTAACTAATTTACTTCTTAGAATTCCGACAATGATAGACAATATGAGTGGCAATACAAATGAATTTTTAATAAAAGTTTTTGATAGACTCGGTATAGAGGTTCCAGACAATGCCTTTAGTATTTATAGCGGTTCTTCAGCAGGTGGAACTGGACCAATCACAAGGCTTATTGATTCTGCCAATAAGGCGATTAATGATGTCATAGTTTCAATGCAACAATCAGCAGTTGAATCTTTTAAGGATATTGCTACAAAACTTTATTCAATTTTAACTAATGCAGTTAGAATTGTATTGATAATGATTTTTTCATTTTATTTTTCTGTTGATAAAGAAAACTTTACTCTTAAAGTTAAAAAATGGATTCCAAAGAAACATAAGGACGACATATATTTCTTGGCATCAAGAATAAATACTGCTCTTCAGCAATTTATTCGAGGAAGACTTCTTCTTGCAATATTTGTCGGTGTTGCGACTATGATATATCTATTGATATTAAAAGTCGATTTTGCAGTAGTAATTGGACTTATAACTCTTGTTGCAGATATAATTCCATACATTGGACCTTTCCTTGGATATGTTCCAGCGGCACTTTTTGCATTTATGGACTCGCCTGTTAAAGCTTTTTGGGTCACAATTATTTTTGTATTAATCCAGTGGGCAGAAAACAATTTGCTTGCTCCAAAATTAATTGGAAACTCCACAGGATTAAATCCTCTATTAGTTTTAATTTCAATTATAATAGGTGGTGGAATCTTTGGAGTTTGGGGAATGGTTATTTCTGTTCCTGTAGTTTCTATCATAGTTATATTGATTGATTTCTTTAAATTGAAGTACGGTCAAAGACAGGAATAATTGACTTTTTTAATTCAAATAACTATAATATTTATAGTTCCTCCCAAGGGTTGGGAGGTTTTTTAATAACGAGGTGCTAGATGAAATTTTTAGGATTACATGAAATCAGAAGCGAATATTTAAAATTCTTTGAATCAAAAAAACATTTAATTTTGCCTAGTTTTTCTTTGATTCCAAAAGATGACGATTCACTTTTATTAATAGGTGCTGGTATGGCACCAATGAAAAAATATTTTACTGGAGAAGCTACTCCACCTTCAAAAAGAGTTACTACTTGTCAAAAATGTATAAGAACTGGAGACATTGACAATGTTGGAATTACTGACAGACACGCAACTTTTTTTGAAATGCTTGGAAACTTCTCATTTGGAGATTATTTTAAGCATGAAATTATTCCTTGGGCATGGGAATTTTTGACTGTAAATTTAGAAATTCCTAAAGAAGATCTTTGGGTTACAGTATATTATGATGATGATGAGGCATATAATATATGGAAAGATGTAATAGGTATAGATGAAGAAAAAATAATAAGACTTGGCAAAGAAGATAACTTCTGGGAACTAGAAGTTGGACCAAGTGGTCCTTGTTCAGAAATCTATGTAGATAGAGGTTTAAAACATGGATCTGAAGATGAAAGACCAGGTGGAGAGGGAGACAGATTTATAGAAATTTGGAATCTAGTTTTCACTCAATTTGATAAAGATAAAAATGGAAAATATAATCCTCTTGCTCATCCAAATATAGATACTGGAATGGGTCTTGAAAGAATTGCAACTGTACTACAAGATACAGATAACATATTTGAGATAGATGCTATAAAAGAAATAATCGAAAAAATCAGTGAGATTTGCGGATTGGAATATGGAAAAGATAAAGAAGCTGACGTTTCTTTTAGAGTTATAACAGACCACATAAGAGCTATGACTTTTATGATTTCTGATACAATAGTTCCATCTAATGAGGGAAGAGGTTACGTACTTAGAAGATTTATAAGACGTGCGGCAAGACATGGAAGAAAGCTTGGAATTAAAAGAGCATTTTTGTCTGAAGTTGCAGATCTTGTAATTGATTCTTGGGGCGAAGAATATACAGAACTTAAGGACAAAAAAGATTTTATTAAAGATACTATTGTAAGGGAAGAAGAAAAGTTCCTTGAAACTATAGAACAAGGTCTTGTTAGACTAAATGAAAAAGTAGAAGAATTAAATAAAAAAGGCTTAGATACTTTATCTGGAGAAGATGCATTTAAACTCTATGACACATATGGATTCCCAGTAGATTTGACTGTAGAAATTCTAAAAGAAAAGGGATATAAAGTAGATATCGACGGATTCAATCACGAAATGGATGTGCAAAAAGAAAGGGCAAGATCTGCTCGTGACGATTCAAATATCGGTTGGTCAAGTCAAAAAGACGAAAGCATATTTGAAGGATTAGACAGTGAATTTGTCGGATACGAAGTTGATGAAATAAATGCAAATATAATTAAAATTATAAAAGATAATGAAGAAGTAAATTCTGCTAAAAAAGGCGATAATGTAATTTTAGTTTTAGATAAAACTCCATTTTATGCTGAAAGTGGTGGACAAATTGGAGATACTGGTTTAATAAAAGGTAATGACTTTGAAGTAAAAGTTATTGACACTAAAAAAACTAAGAGCTCTATACACATTCACATCTGCGAAGTAATAGATGGAGAAGTAGAAAAAACAGAGGCTTTAGCTCAAATTGATGTTAAGAGAAGAAATAATATTAGAAGAAACCACTCTGTCACTCACCTTCTTCACAAATCATTAAAATTAGTTTTGGGAGATCATGTAAATCAAGCAGGTTCTCTTGTAATGGATAATAGAATGAGATTTGACTTTACTCACTTTAAACAAGTTTCAAGAGAAGAATTAAAGGAAGTAGAAAAGATTGTAAATGAAAAAATCTTTGAAGCACTTCCAGTTAAGACTACAATAACTAGCCTTGATAATGCTAAAAAAGGCGGAGCTATAGGACTATTTGAAAGCAAATATTCTGATGAGGTTAGAGTTGTAACTATGGGAGATTTTTCTAGTGAACTTTGCGGAGGTACTCATGTATCTAATACTTCAGAGATATCCATGTTTAAAATACTATCTGAAAGTGGAATTAGTAGTGGAGTAAGAAGAATTGAAGCTATAACAGGTCCAGAAGTTTATAATTATTTAAATAGTCTTGAAGAAGTACAAGATGATATTGCAAATAATTTAAAGACAAATAGAGAAGAGATATTGCAAAAAATAAAGGGAACTATAAAAGACCTTAAAGATGCAAATAAAGAAATTACAAGACTTGAACACTCAATGGCAAAGGACCAACTTTCTGAGATTATAGAGGATATCAAAGAAGTAAATGGAGTAAAATATGTAATCGAGAAATTTGAAAACGTCGATGTAAATACTCTTCGAGATCTCGCTGATGAAGTAAGAGACAAAGTTGGCTCTGTAGTAGTATTATTTGCTACAGTAAACGGAAATAAATTAAACTTTGTATGTGCAGTTTCAAAAGATTTAGTCGATAGAAAAATCTTTGCTGGAAAATTGATTAAAGAAATAGCTAAAGTTGCTGGCGGCGGAGGCGGCGGCAGAAATGATATGGCGACCGCTGGAGGAAAAGATTTAGATAAAGTTAACGATGCTCTAAATAAGCTTAAAGAATTATTATAATGTTTTATATATACTGTTTTTTATGATATAATTCATTTGGAGGTATATTATGGATCAAGATAACAACACACAAGTTTTTGAAAAAAAATCTTTAGAACAAGAAAGAATTAAAAGCACTTTAAAAGTTGTATATAATGCTCTAGAGAGCAAGGGTTACAATCCCATTGACCAAATAATTGGATATATATTATCAGGCGATCCGACATATATTACAAGCCACGATAATGCTAGATCCATGATACAGGAAATAGAACGTGATGAACTTCTCCAAGAAATGCTAAAAGTGTATTTAGAAAAGATATGAGATGGAATTCCATCTCATATTTTACATATTAAGAGTATGTACCTATAAAGGTGTGGTTTTAGATGAATAGAATTTTAGGCCTCGATGTTGGAGATGCGTGGATAGGAGTTGCAGTTTCAGATGCATTACTTTTAACTGCTCAACCTCTTGTTACTATAAAAAGAGAATCCAACAAAATTGCTTATGAAAAAATTCATGACATAATGATTAAATATGATATAGAAAAAGTAGTAGTAGGTCTTCCAAAGAACATGAACAATACTATTGGGCCACAAAGTGAGAAAGTAATTAAATTTGCTGAAAAACTTAAAAACAAGTTTAGCGTAGAGATAATTTATGTAGATGAAAGAATGACTACGCTTATGGCCGAGCAAGTATTGATAGAAGGTTCAGTAAGAAGAGAGAATAGGAAAAAATATATTGATAAAATTGCTGCGACATATATTCTGCAGTCATATCTAGATAATAGGGTTAACTCGTAAGGTGATATATATGGAAAAGTTAAAATTTTATGATGAAAATGGTAAAGAAGTAGAATTTCTATTAGATGCAAGATTCACTTTAGATGATACAGACTATGTTGCACTTTATACAGATGATGAAGAACCAGAAATTTATATTCTAAGAGTAGAAATAGACGAAGAAGGCAATGAATTCTTAAAAGGTATTGATGATAAAGAACTTGAAGAAGCTGTAGAGGCATATGAACAATTGAGTTCTGATTTTGTAGGGGATTAAAATGGATAGTAGACTTGAACAAGTTCAAAAGACTTTAAAAGCAAATGGCTATAAGTATACTGATCAAAGAGCAAAGGTATATGAGGTTTTTTTGAAGAATAAAAACAGCCATTTGACAACTGAAGATGTTTATAAACTTGCGCTTGAAATTGATCCAACTATGGGAATAGCTACAGTTTATAGAACGGTTCAACTCTTTACCAAACTTGGTATTTTAGACCAAATAGTATTTGACGACAATATTGTCAGATATGAACTTAGAATTAATGATCACAAACACAGACATCATCATCTTATTTGCATTGAATGTGGAAAAGTATCTGAAGTAGATGTAGATGAATTAGACAAGATAGAAGCAGAAATAGAAAAAAATGAAAAATTTAAAATTGTAGACCACACTCTAAAATTTATGGGTTATTGCGAAGACTGCTACCGAAAAATTGAGGAGAAAGGGATAGATGAGAAACACAAATAAATTAAAAATAATACCGCTTGGAGGAATGCACGAGATAGGTAAGAACATGACTCTTGTGGAATATCGCGACGACATAATAATTATCGATTGTGGTATGACATTTCCAGAAGATGAAATGCTTGGAATTGACGTTGTAATACCAGATATAACTTACCTAATCGAAAATAAACATAAAATTAGAGGATTAGTTTTAACGCACGGACACGAAGACCATATTGGAGCAATACCATATGTGATGAAAAAATTAGATTTGGATATTTATGGAACAGCTCTTACAATTGGTCTACTTGAAAATAAATTAAAGGAACACAGACTTAGCAAAAATAGATTGAAAGTAGTTAAAGCTGGAGATGTAGTTAAACTTGGAAAGATGGAAGTTGAATGGATAAGAGTTAATCACTCAATTCCAGATGCTTGTGCACTTGCAATTAAAACTCCACTTGGATATGTATATCATTCAGGAGACTTTAAAGTTGACTTTACTCCAATAAGTGGCAAGCCAATTGATCTTCCAAGAATAGCAGAAATTGGCTCAAAAGGTGTAATTGCAATGATTGGCGAGAGTACAAATGTACTAAGAGAAGGTTACACAATGAGTGAATCTAAAGTTGGAGAAACTTTTAATAGACTCTTTCAAACACTAACAGACAAGAGAATTATTATCGCAACATTTGCGTCAAATGTTCATAGAATCCAACAGATAATTAATTCTGCTGAGAAGTATGGAAGAAAAGTTATTTTGTCAGGAAGATCCATGATAAATGTAACAGAAACTGCAAGAAGGCTAGGCCAGTTTAGAGTTAAAAAAGATACTTTTGTAGATATTAGAGATATGAATAAATATGAAGATAATGAAATTGTCTTAATAACTACAGGATCTCAAGGTGAACCGATGTCCGCTCTAACAAGAATTGCATATGGTGAGCACAGAAAAATTCAACTTACACCAAATGATGCAGTTATTTTATCTGCAACACCAATTCCTGGGAATGAAATGGCAGTAAATAAAGTGATCAATAGACTTTTAGAAAGAGGGGCTAAAGTAATTTATGAAACTCTTTCAGAAATTCACGTTTCTGGTCACGCTTGTCAAGAGGAGTTAAAGCTCATTTTAAGTCTTGTAAAGCCAAAATATTTTGTGCCAGCGCATGGTGAAATTAGACACTTGATGAAGCATTCTCAAATTGCAAATAGAATGGGAATAGAAGAAGACAATATATTTATAATGGAAAACGGAAATGTCCTTGAAATTTCACAAAAAGGTGCTAAATTCGTTGGAGATGTACCTTCAGGAAATATTTTAGTCGATGGACTTGGAGTTGGAGACGTTGGAAATATAGTTTTAAGAGATAGACGTCATTTATCAGAAGATGGACTTATAATTGTAGTTGTAAGTATATCTCGAGATGGCAAAGTTGTATCAGGACCTGATATTATTTCAAGAGGTTTCGTATATGTAAGAGAATCTGGAGATTTAATTGACGATGCTAAAAAAGTTGTTAAAAATATTTTAGACCACAGTTCTAAGGAAAAACTTTCTGATTGGACTAGTTTAAAATCTGACATTAGAGATGATCTTAGATCTTTTATCATAAAGAATACAAAACGAAATCCAATGATTTTGCCAATTATAATGGAAGTTTAAAAATGCGGGGGGAACTAGAGATGGTTCCCTTTTTTAGAGGGTAATATGACTAATATAAATTATGATTTTATTGAAGAATATATAAGAGAAAAAATAGATTATGATGACGAAAAATTAATAGAGATGAGAAATTATGCAGAAGAATTTCACGTTCCAATAGTTGAACCGGAAACTGAAGAATTCATAAAATTTTTAATTTCAGTTGCAAGGCCAAAAAAAATATTGGAACTTGGAACAGCTATAGGTTACTCTTCCATTTCATTTGCTAAATTTTCTAAAAATATTGAATTGATAGATACAGTAGAACTTAAGGAAGATACTGCAAAAGTCGCAAGTAAAAATATTATGGAAGCAGGACTTAGCAAGATAATAAAAGTTCATGTAGCTGATGCATATGATTTTTTATCAAATTGCGATGAGAAATATGATCTAATTTTTATTGATGCTGCAAAGGGACAGTATGAAAAATATTTCAATAAAGCCATTAATAATTTAAATAAAAATGGCATTATTATCTGTGACAATGTGCTTTTTAAGGGCATGGTTGCCAATCAAGATTTAGTAAAGAGAAGAAAGAAAACTATAGTAAAAAGGCTTAGAACTTTTTTAAAAAATATAACTAAGGAAGAAAACTTTATTACGTCGATTGTACCGATTGGCGATGGAGTATTATTAGTGAGGGAAAAAGATGAAGAAAATTGAACTTTTAGCTCCAGCAGGAGATTTAAATAAATTAAAGACAGCTGTAGAATATGGTGCAGATGCAGTTTATCTTGGGGGAGAGAGTTTTGGACTTAGAAAAGCCTCTAAAAACTTTTCTCTAGATGAAATAAAATATGCTGCTGATTACTTACACGAAAGAAATAAGGCTCTACACGTTACTTTAAATATTATTCCACATGACAAGGACATGTTTGGTGTAGAAGATTATATAAAATCACTTTACGATATTGGAGTGGACGCTCTTATTGTTGCTGATCCTGGTATGTTTATGAAAGTTAAATCTGTAGCAGAAGATTTTCCGATTCACATTTCAACTCAGGGCTCTGTAACAAACTTAGAAACAGTAAAATTTTGGGCATCACTTGGTGCAACTAGAGTTGTAATGGCAAGGGAACTTAGTCTTGAAGAAGTAAAAAAAATAATAAGAGAAGTTAGAAATGAAATAGAAATTGAAACTTTTGCTCATGGTGCAATGTGCATGTCTTATTCGGGAAGATGTCTTTTGTCAAACTACATGACTGGAAGAGATGCAAACATGGGTGATTGTGCTCAACCATGTCGATATAAGTATCATTTAGTTGAAGAAAAAAGACCTGGAGAATATTTTCCAATAGAAGAGCATGACGAAGGAACATTTATAATGAATTCAAAAGATCTCTGTATGATTGAACATATCGACGAGATGATTGAAGCTGGAATCTCAAGTCTAAAGATTGAGGGCAGAGTGAAGAGTGAATATTATTTGGCCACAGTTATAAGATCTTATAGAATGGCAATTGATGAGTATTATAAAGATCCTAAAAATTATAAATATGATCCATATCTATTAAAAGAAATTAAAAAAGTAAGTCACAGAGATTTTACTACTGGATTCTTTTATGGAAATGCTGGCAAGGATTCTCAAGTTTATGAAACAAATTCTTATATAAGGGGATATGATTTTGTCGGAATTGTAAGAGATTATGATGAAGAGACAAAAATAGCTACAATTGAACAGAGAAATAGAATTTTTGTTGGAGATGAGGTAGAAATTTTTGGGCCTAAAATCAAGCATTTTAATCAAAAAATTGATAAAATGGTAGATAAGAATGACAGAGAAATCGAAGTGGCAAATCACGCGCAACAAATTTTCAAGATTAAAGTGGAAAAACCTGTAAAACCAGGATATATGTTGAGGATGAAAAATAATGAAGAGTAAAAATTTATTAATTGGTATTTGTGGAGGTAGTGGAAGTGGAAAGACTACCGTTACAAAGTCGCTTGTCAACTTAGTGGGTAAAGAAAATGTATCAATAATTGAGCAAGACTCATACTACAAAGATCAATCTCATTTGGGATTTGAAGATAGAGTTAAAACTAATTATGATCATCCTCTTGCCTTTGACAACGAGCTTTTAATAAGTCAAATTAAAGACTTAAAAAAGGGAAAATCTGTAGAAAAACCAATATACGATTTTTCGGAACACAATAGAAAAGAAGAAACGGTTCTAGTTGAGCCAAAGGAAGTTATAATTCTTGAGGGAATTTTAATTTTTAATGAAGAAGAACTTATGGATCTTATGGATATAAAAGTTTTTGTAGACACGGATTCAGACGTTAGGATTATTAGAAGAATTTTAAGAGATATTAAAGAAAGACAAAGATCTCTTGATTCTGTAATTATGCAGTATATGACTACTGTAAGGCCAGCTCATCTTCAATTTGTCGAGCCATCTAAGAGATATGCAGACATAATAATACCTGAAGGTGGAAAAAATAAAGTTGCAATAGATCTTTTATATCAAAAAATAAAAGCTGAGTTAAATAATAATTTTTAATTAATAAATTTTTTTAATAAGCTTGACAAAGATGTTTTAATAAATTATAATGTTAAGCGTGTTTAAGAAGAAGTCCGCTTCTCACCTTGCAACTAGTGTTAGTAAGGTTATTTTAGAATTACGATGATATTGCGGGCATCTTTTGGTGTCCGCTTTTTTATTTACGGAGGTGCTTAGAAATTAAGGAACTACAAATTAATGAAGAAATTCGAGATAAAGAGGTAAGATTAGTAGACGAAAAAGGTAATCAAATAGGAATTATTAATACTAATCAAGCTAATGATATGGCTGCATCTAAAAAACTAGACCTAGTCAAAGTTGCTCCAAATGCAAAGCCACCAGTATGCCGTATTATGGATTATGGCAAGTACAGATATGAGATGGAGAAAAAAGAAAAAGAAGCTAAGAAAAAACAAAAAACTATCAATATTAAAGAGCTTAGATTTTCACCTAATATTGAAGACCATGATTTACAAACAAAAGCAAAGCAAGGTATTGGGTTCTTAAAAAATGGTGACAGAATAAAGGTATCAGTTAGATTTAGAGGAAGAGAAATGGGCCATACTGAACTTGGTAGAGAAGTTCTAGATAAATTTGTGGATTTAGTTTCTGAGTACGGAGTTGTGGACAAGAAACCAAAGATGGAAGGAAGAAATTTAGTTATGTTCCTTTCTGAAAAAACAGATAAAGAATGAGGAGGATTTTATGGGAAAGATGAAAACTCATAGAGGTTCTGCTAAAAGATTTAAAAGAACTGCTAGTGGAAAATTGAGAAGATTTTACGCATATAAAGGTCACTTAACTGGAAAGAAAACATCTAAGAGAAAGAGAAAACTTAGAAAAGGTTCAATAGTTTCTCAAGCTGATCTAAAGAGAATTAATAACATGATTCCATAAGGGGAGGGATATAGATGGCAAGAATTAAAAGAGGAATGAATTCAAGAAGAAAACATAAAGCTATATTAAAACAAGCAAAAGGTTACTTCGGAGCAAAATCAAAATTATATAGACCTGCTAACCAAGCTGTAATGAAATCTATGAGCTATGCTTTTATTGGTAGAAAGCAAAGAAAAAGAGATTTCAGAAAATTATGGATTACAAGAATTAATGCTGCAGCTAGAATTAATGGAATGAGCTATTCTAAGTTCATTAATGGTCTAAAAAAAGCAAATATTGATATAAACAGAAAAATGCTTTCTGAAATGGCTATTAATGATCCTGAAGGTTTTTCTAAATTAGTTGAAGTAGCTAAAGAACAATAATAAGAGCTCCCTTTAGGGGGCTTTATTTATTTAAATAAGAATTAAAATGAAATTTTTTGAATTATTTGTAAAAAAGATAAGACAAAATCCACCTTTAGTTGTAGTAATATCATTTTTTGTAGTGATATTATTTGGATCATTTTTATTAAATTTACCAATTGCATCGAATGGTGGAGAAAGTATAGGATATTTGGACGCTCTATTTACAGCGACATCTGCGACCTGCGTTACAGGACTTATTGTTGTAAATACTGCTGCTCACTGGACTGTATTTGGAAAAATCGTAATAATTTTTTTGATTCAAATTGGCGGACTCGGAACAATGGTGTTTTTGACTTTAATATCAATTCTTTTGAATAAAAAAATTGGTATTACTCAAAGGATGATGCTTAGAGAACAAATTAGTCTTGATAGTATCAGAGGAATTGTAAGAGTTTCAACTTATATTATTAGGGTTTCATTGATATGTGAATTTATTGGTGCCATCTTTTTGTCGTTTAAATTTATACCGGATTTTGGACTAAAAAGGGGTATTTTATATTCACTGTTTCACGCAATATCCGCATTTTGTAATGCTGGATTTGACTTAATAGGAAATTCTATGATGAATTATACTAGTAGTGCAATAATAAATCTTACTTTAGCATTCCTAATCATAATAGGAGGTATTGGATTTACTGTGTGCCTAGATATAATTGAAAAGAAAAGGTTCAAAAATTTAATGTTGCATTCTAAAATTGCAATTAGTATTTCTATTGTTCTTATTGTAGTGGGAACTGTTGGTTTTTTAGTTTTGGAACACGATCAAGAATCTATGAAAGATTTAAATGCCTTAGGTAAAACTTTAGCTTCGTTCTTTATGTCCGTTTCTGCAAGGACTGCTGGATTTAATTCCATAGATATTTCTAAAATTTCTGAAAGCTCTATAATATTAACTGTGCTTCTAATGTTTATAGGTGCAAGTCCTGCTTCAACAGGTGGAGGTATTAAGACTACTACTTTTGGGGTTTTGCTTTTTTCAACTATTTCACTTCTCAGAGGAAATGAAAATACTGAAATTTATCACAAGACTATTTCAACGGATATACTTTTAAAATCAATCTGTATATTCTTTTTAAGTTCACTAATTGTGATAGCTTCTTCAATGGGAATAACAATAATTGAAAATGGGAATATATCATATCTAGATATATTGTTTGAATCCACTTCCGCTTTTGCGACAGTGGGAGTAAGTAGAGGTATAACTGCAAGTTTAAGAGGTATTTCTAAATTTATCATTATTTGTTTAATGTATATAGGTAGAGTTGGACCTGCAACACTTGCAATTGCGCTTATGAATAGAAAAACTAAGAAGCACACACAATATTCACATGGAAAAATAATAGTGGGGTAATTATGAGAACATTTATAGTATTTGGATGCGGAAGATTTGGCTCGACAGTTGCAAAAAGACTTTATGAACTTGGAAATGAAGTTGTTGCATGCGATATTAATCCAGAAAAAGTTGACAATATCGCACCTCATGTAACTGATGCCATTGTATGTGATGTAGAGGATGAAAATGCGCTAAACGAGCTTGGCCTTTCAAATTATGAAGTTGCAGTAGTTGGGATTGCAGAAAATCTTGTAGCGGCAGTAATGGCAGTTCTTGCAGCAAAAGAAGCAGGAATTGGCAAGGTAATTGCAAAAGCTCCATCAACTAGAGCTGCTAAAATCTTGTTAAAGGTAGGAGCAGATAGGATTGTATATCCAGAAATGGACATCGGACATAGGTTAGCTGATAATTTGTCTAATAAAAACCTAATAGATTCTTATGAATTTTCCAATGGTTATAAGATATTCGACATGGAAGCTCCTGCATATATGATAGGCAAAAAAATATCTGATCTCAATTTAAAAAAGGATTATGGGCTACTAATTCTAATGGTCAATAGAAATCACGATACTTTTGTCAATCCAGTAGCAAAATTTGTGTTTGAAAAGGGAGATATTGTGACATTTCTTGGAACAGATGAGATGATGAAAGAGATGACTCAACAAGATTAATTTTAAGTTCATTGGGTACAAATCATACGAGGTGAATTATCATGATTAGTATGGAAAAAATTGATTATGTTATAAATATAACTGGTGCAAGCTATGATATTGTTCGCAAGGCTCTTTTAGATTCTGATGGCGATGTTGACGTAGCGATTGATTTAATTAAAAATAAACAAGAAGATAAGTCAGATACTATCGAGGCAGAAGTTATATTTGATGAAGAAGAAAATTCAAAAGAGAAAGAAAGAAAAGATTACTTTGAAGATTTTTCTGAAACAATGGAAGAAATAATTGATGCCATTAAGGAAATTTGGAAAAAAGGAAATGCTAGAAGACTTTTAGTTGAAAAAGGTGATGAGACAGTTTTATCTCTATCTTTAACAACTTCAGCAATAGGTCTTGCTCTTGCACTTCCAGCATCTCTTTTAGGTCTATCAGCTGCTTATATCTATGATTATTCTTTTAAAATAATTATGGAAGATGGACAAGTTATAGACATTAAAGAGTATCTAAAAGATAAAAGTAAATTTTTTAAATAAATAAAAGCCCGTTTGGGCTTTTTTTAATAGGTGATGAATTGATAATAACGAGTAAAAATAATGAGGCTTTTAAATACTTTAAAAAGCTAAAAAACAAAAAGTATCGCGAAGAAGATAGACTTTTTATGGTCGAAAAGTCTGTTGCAATAGAAGAGGCTAAGGACTATAAACCTGAATATATTTTACTTTCAGAAACGAGCTACAATGAAAAGAAATTTGAAGATATAATTTCAGGTTTTGATGAAGATAGAATATATATATTTCAAGATAATTTATTTAAAAAGATTAGCGATGCAGTTAGCCCTCAAGGAATAATTGGATATTACAAATATTTAGATAGAGATTTTGACAGAGATAGTGGAAAGTATCTGTACTTAGATGATGTGCGTGAACCCGGTAATTTAGGTGGTATGATTAGATCTGCTGATGCTTTTGGGCTCGATGGCATTATTTTATCTTTAAATTGCTGCGACCTTTACAATCCAAAGACTGTAAGGGCATCTATGTCTTCAATTTTTAGACTTCCAATTTATAAAATGTCTAGAGAAAAATTAGTATCTTTAGGATTTAATTTGATTTCAACATCAATTAATAGATCTTTAAGTATAAGAGATTATAATTTTAAAGATCGCGACATAGTCATAATTGGAAACGAGGCAAAAGGCGTCAGTGATTTTTTAATGGAGAACTCAAATATGTCAATAAATATTCCTATTAGCTCAAAGGTCGATTCATTAAATGCAAATGTGGCTGCTTCAATAATTATTTATGAGATGACAAAATGAAATATGTCTTAGTAAATAAAAATATTGATAAAAAGTCAGTTGAGATATTAAAAAACTATGGGAAAGTCGTAAAGACTATAGAAAATAAAAATCTTCTTTGTGGACTAAAGGCTCATCCAGATATTTTAGTTCATGTACTTCCAAATGGAGATATAATATGCGATAGAGAAAATTTTGAATACTATAAAAATTCTTTTTCAGATAAAAATGTAATTCCATCTGAAAATTTTTTGGACAAGAATTATCCAGAAGATATTATTCTAAATTGTTTTAGTTTTAAAAATTATTTCATCCACAATATAAAATATACGGATAAAAATATTTTAGACTTTTATAAGAGAAAAAGATATAACATAATAAGTGTAAATCAAGGCTACAGCAAGTGCTCAACTCTAGTTACTGAAGATTTTCTTATAACTGATGATGCTGGTATATACAAAAGTCTTAAGGATGTACTTCCAGTTTATAAAATTGATTCAGGTCAAATTAAACTTCAAAATTTTAATTATGGATTTATTGGTGGTGCAAGTGGAAGTATTGGGAAAGAATTATTTTTGACGGGAAATTTAAAAAAGCATTCGTCGTCTGATACAATTTATGATATAGTTAAAAAATATAAATATAAACTCACAATTCTAAGCGATAAAGAAATTGAAGATTATGGATCAATTTTATTTGTCTAGGTTTGAGATTGCAAGTTAATGATATTTATGGTATTATAATAATAATTTTAAAAAACGAAGACTTTGAAGAGAAGAGTAGATTTAATAAAATTTACAGAGAGGAAATGTCGGCTGAAAATTTCTAGTTTTATTATTTTGAAAACTAACTTGGAGTCCTGCAGAAAACTGTAGCGTTGGGCGCGTTAAGTCTTTTGAGATTAATTAAGGTGGAACCGCGGTCTATCGTCCTTTGGGATGGTAGACTTTTTTTATTGCAAAATATTTTAAGGAGGAAAAAATGATTATTAAATTACCAGATGGTTCAGAAAAAGAGTATGAAAAGGGAGTAAAAGTTTCTAAAGTTACTCAAGATATTTCCATGGGATTATATAGAGCATCTGTTGGAGCAGTTGTAAATGGAGAAATTCGTGGAAACGAAGAGACAATTGATGAAGATGCTGAATTTAAAGTTGTAAAATTCGAAGACAAAGAAGGAAAACAAATCTTTTGGCACACAGCTTCTCATTTAATGGCTTATGCAATTCAAGAACTTTTCCCTGGCACTAAATTCGCGATAGGACCTGCTATTGAAACAGGATTCTATTATGATTTAGATTCTGAACACAAATTTGTAGAAGAAGATTTCAAAAAAATTGAAGATAAAATGAAAGAGCTTGCAAAAAAAGATTTTGAAGTTGAAAGAATTGAAATTTCAAGAGAAGAAGCTCTTAAGAAGTTTGAAGAAATGGACCAATCATATAAAGTAGAACTTATAAATGACTTACCTGAAGGAGAAAATATAACTCTTTACAAGATGGGAGACTTCATAGATCTTTGCAAAGGACCTCATTTAACATCTACTAAATCTATAAAATCTGTTAAACTTTTATCAACTGCAGGAGCATATTGGAGAGGGGACTCCAACAATAAGATGCTTCAAAGAATTTATGGAATTGCTTTTGAAAAACAAAAACAATTAGATGAATTTATTGAGAGAAGAGAAGAAGCAGAAAAAAGAGACCACAGAAAAATTGGTAAAGATTTAGATTTATTCTCAATTCACGAAGAAGGTCCAGGATTCCCATTCTTCCATCCAAAGGGAATGATTTTAAGAAATAATCTTCTAAACTGGTGGAGAGACGTATTGGAAGAAAACGGATATGGAGAAATTAAAACTCCAGTTATATTAAATGAAGAATTATGGCACAAATCAGGTCACTGGGATCACTACAAAGAAAATATGTACTTTACAAAGATAGATGAAGCAGACTATGCAGTTAAACCAATGAACTGCCCAGGATCTGTACTTGTTTATGGATCAGAACCACATTCTTATAGAGATCTTCCACTAAGACTTGCTGAATTTGGACTTGTTCACAGACATGAACTTTCAGGAGCCCTTCATGGATTATTTAGAGTAAGAGCATTTACTCAAGATGATGCTCACGTATATTGTTTATTTGATCAAGTTAAAGATGAAGTATTTAAGATGATTGAACTTGCTGATTATCTATATTCTACTTTTGGATTTAAATATTCAATTGAACTTTCTACTAGACCTGATGACTACATGGGAGATTTAGAATCTTGGGAATTGGCAGAATCTTCACTTAAAGAAGCTTTAGAAGAAAAAGGAATCCCATATGTAATTAACGAAGGCGACGGTGCTTTCTATGGTCCAAAGATTGACTTCCACTTAGAAGATGCAATTGGAAGAACTTGGCAATGTGGTACAATCCAACTTGATTTCCAAATGCCAGAAAATTTTGATTTAACTTATATAAATGAAGATGGAGAAAAAGAAAGACCAGTAATGCTTCATAGAGCTCTACTTGGATCAGTAGAAAGATTTATGGGTATTTTAATTGAACACTTTGCAGGAAAATTCCCACTATGGCTTGCACCTGTTCAAATATCAATAATTCCAGTTTCTGATAAATACAATGACTTTGCAAATGATCTTAAATCTAAATTTAAAGACGAAGGATTTAGAGTTGAAGTTGACGGAAGAGCAGAAAAAGTTGGAAAGAAAATTCGTGAAGCTCAACTTAAGAAAATTAATTACATGTTGGTAATTGGTGAACAAGAAGTTGAATCAGGAAAACTTTCTGTAAGAAAGAGATCTGGAGAAGAACTTAAAGACGTAGATTTCGATAAGTTTGTTGAAGAACTAAAAGAAGAAATAAAAAATAAAACAATCACAGATTAATCAAAACCAAATAATTTATAAAAGGCAGGTGCAATTGCATCTGTCTTTTACTTTTAATTATAAAATTTTCTATAAAACATTTAAATTTTCATTCAGATTGTGATATAGTATGTAGAATTAAATCTAATATACTTACTTAGAATATATGGATATATTTTAAATTTTAAAGAATTTTGTGGCAGTTTTATTTTAATTTATTTTTATAAAAATAATATGATTTTTAGAATAAAAAATTGATTTTATCGCTAATTTATGGTATTATAATTAACTGTAACCGCTCAGATTAGGTCTTAAAAAATACTTACCTATGATGGCGAGTCTTGTAATGAGGAGGTGCTACAATGTACGCAATTATCGAAACTGGTGGAAAACAATATACTGTTGAAGCTGGTGCAAAAATCAAAGTTGAAAAATTAGATTTAAACGAAGGTGATCAAGTTACTTTCGATAAAGTACTTTTTGTATCTGGTGATACTCCAAAAGTTGGAGCTCCATATGTAGAAGGTGCTAAAGTAAACGGCAAAGTTTTAGCTCAAGGTAAAAACAAAAAAGTTATTGTTTACAAATATAAATCTAAGAAAAATGAAAGAAAGAAAAGAGGACACCGTCAACCATACACTTTAGTTGAAATTTCTGATGTAGCAGTATGACAAATATTTCCATATTTAAAATAGGAGACTACTACAAAGGATTTATATTTGACGGACATGCTTCTGAAGGTGATTTGGAAAATTATGTCTGTTCAAGTCTTTCTACTTTAAGTCAAACTTTATATTTTACTTTAATTGATAAGTTAAATGTATCTGACGATAAAGTTAGAGATGTTCAAGATGACGGATATCTAGAAATTGATATATTAGATAAAAATATTTTTAAGCGAAATGATGTTCAAACTTGCTTTGAATTTATGATTGAGGGGATTGAGCTTATTAAGTCGCAATACCCACAGTATTTAACTCTAAAGGTTGTGGAGGTGCAGAATGATAAAATTTGATTTATTGCTTTTTTCTTCTAAAAAAGGAGCAGGTTCTTCAAAGAACGGTCGTGATTCAAACGCCAAGAGATTAGGTGTTAAGAGAGGCGATGGTCAATTTGTTAAAGCTGGAAATATTCTAGTAAGACAAAGAGGAACTAAAATTCATCCAGGCGAAAATGTAATGCGTGGTTCTGATGATACACTATTTGCTACTGCAGATGGTATCCTAAGATTTACAACTAAAGGCAAAGGCGGAAAGAAATTTGCCAGCGTTGAAGAAAAAGCTGAATTAGCATAAGATTTTTTTAAGAAAGCAAGGGTAACCTTGCTTTTTGTTTTTTCTAAAAAATTTCACAAAACTTTTTTCTAGCTCACAAGACTATCAAGAATTTAACAAGTATTTATGATATAATTTTAGAAAACGTGAGGTAATTATGTTTATTGATATAGCAAATATTAAATTAAAAGCAGGCAATGGAGGCGATGGTGCTGTTGCCTGGAGAAGAGAAAAATTTGAACCAGCTGGTGGTCCAGCTGGCGGTGATGGAGGCCGAGGCGGAGATATTATTGTAAGAACTGATGGTGGTCTGCACACGCTCATGGATTTTCGCTACAAAAGAGAATATAAAGCTGAAAATGGCGAAAAGGGTATGAGTAAATTAAAATTTGGTAAAGACGGAAAAGACACGGTTTTAAAAGTTCCCGTTGGAACTTTAATTCGCGATGAAAAAACTGGTGGAGTACTTTACGATTTAAAAGAAGAGGGAATGGAAGTTGTAGTCTGCAAAGGTGGAAAAGGTGGCATGGGAAATGCCAGATTTAAGAATTCTACAAGGCAAGCTCCAACATTTGCACAAGCTGGAAGTCGTGGAGAAGAAAAAGAAATTATTTTAGAATTAAAATTAATTGCTGATGTAGGACTTGTTGGCTTCCCGAACGTTGGAAAATCAACACTTCTTTCGATTGTTACGAGTGCAAGACCTAAAATTGCAAATTATCATTTTACTACACTTTCTCCAAATTTGGGTGTAGTAAAATTAGATGAGGGAGAGTCTTTTGTAATAGCTGATATTCCTGGACTTATTGAAGGTGCTTCCGATGGTATTGGTCTTGGAGATGAATTTTTAAAACACATTGAAAGAACTGGAATCTTAGTTCACGTACTAGACGTATCAGGCCAAGAAGGAAGAGATCCAGTTGAAGATTTTTATAAGATAAATAATGAACTTGTAAGTTATAACGAAAGATTATCTAATAAGAGTCAAATTATTTTTGCAAATAAAATTGATATTCCTGGATCCGAAGAAAACTTAAAGAAACTAAAAGAAGAACTTGGCGGCAAGTACGAAATTATAGCAGGTTCTTGTGCTACTACAGAAAACGTAGATAAATTAGTGAAGAAAATTTATGAAAATTTATCAAAAGTTGAAGACAATGAGTATGAAACTTATGATGAAAATTATGTCGAAGTAGTTGAAGAAAGAGAAGAGGGAATTAAGATATATAAGCAAAAGGAAACTGGTAGATATATTGTCGAAGGACCTTATATTGATAAATTAATTCGCTCAACTAATTTTGATGACATTGAGTCTTTGAGATATTTCCAAGAAAATCTAAGAAAGAACAATGTGGTTAAAAAGTTAGAAGAACTCGGCATAGGTGAAGGTGAGTCAGTATTTATTGGCGGATATGAATTTGAATTTTTTGAATAGGAGACGATATGTTAACAGGTAAACAGAGATCCTTTTTAAAAGGACTTGCTAATAAGAAAGATCCACTAATTCAAGTGGGAAAAGATGGTATTAATGATGGATTTATAAAACAACTTGATAAACTTTTGGAAGACCATGAACTGGTAAAAATAAAGGTTCTTCAAAATAGTCCAGTTGAAGTGGATGAAATTGTCGATGAAATTATGGATAAAACTGGTGCTGAGTTTGTTCAAATGATAGGAAGTAAGCTCACTATTTATAGAGAATCCCAAGAAAATAAACAGATAGAATTGTGATGGAGAAGATAGGAATTTTTGGTGGGACTTTTAACCCCATCCACTCAGGACATTTGATGATTGCTGAATTTTTAAGGGAAGAATTAAAACTTGATAAAGTGTTATTTATCCCAACGGGCAATCCTCCCCACAAAGATTTAAATGTTTCGGCAATTGACAGATATAAAATGGTTAAAAGAGCTATAAAGACCAATGACAAGTTCGAAGTTACTGATATAGAAACAAAAAGAGAAAATTTATCTTATACAGTTGACACTATAAGAGAATTAAAACTTATATACAGAAATGCCAAACTTTATTTTTTAATTGGACTAGACACATTATTTCAACTTAGAACTTGGAAAAAAATTGATGAACTTTCAAAAGAGATTGACTTTGCAGTTGCTCTTAGACCAAAATATATTGATATTTCTAAAATTAACGAAGAGATTTCTTATTTACAAGATAATTTTGATACAAATGTAGAAATTATTCACACTTTCCAACTTGAAATTTCTTCTACAGATCTTAGAAAGAGAATTAGAGATGGAAAATCTGTCAAGTATTTAATGCCTGATAATGTCATAGAGTACATCGAGGAGAATAATTTATATAAAAATGATTGATGATATTTTTAGATATGAAGATGAAATTAAAAATAGAATTGGCGAAAAAAGATTTCAGCACACTTTGAGAGTTAAAGATACTGCAATAAAGCTTGCGAGAATTTACTCAGTGGATGAAGAGAAAGCTGAAATAGCAGGGTTTTTACACGATTGTGCTAAAATTAGAGACATAGAATTATTAAAACAAAAATCTGCAGAGTACGGTCTTAATATTGAAGGTGAACTTGAAAAAGCTCCCCAAGTTATTCATGCATATCTTGGAAGTATTCTTGCCCAAAAACTTTATAATGTATGTGACAAGGACACTTTAAACGCCATAAAATATCATACAACTGGTAGAGAAAATATGTCGGATTTAGAAAAAATAATTTTTTTAGCAGATAGTACTGAACCTATGAGAAATTTTGAAGGTGTAGATAAACTCAGAGAACTTTCTGTTAAAGACTTAGACATGGCGATGTATTATTCTCTAAATAACACCATAAAAATGCTAGCTGATAAAAATGTCTATATAGTTATTGACTCTATTAAAGCTAGAAATTTCTATAGGGAGATGGTTTATTGAAATCTTTTTTTAGAGCTTTTTTTAGTACGCTACTTGTAATTTTAATTTTGGGACTTGGACTTGTCGCTGCATATTTTCACTTTTTTGATGAAAAAGATACAGAAAAATTGAATGTAAATGGAGATGGACTCCAATTTTTACTATTGGGTGTTGACTCTTTGGATTCTAAAAACGCAGACAATGCGAGATCAGACACAATTATGATTATAAATGTAAACCCCAAGGATTCAAGTGTCAATATAATGTCCATACCTAGAGATACTTATACAAAAATAAGTGGATATAGAAATCAAAAGATAAATCATTCTTATAAATATGGCGGAACTGAGCTAACTCTTGATACTGTAAACAATTTATTGGGTACCAATATTAAACATTACATTACAATAGATTATAGATTTGTTGAGTCTGTTGTCGATGATTTGGGCGGTATAACTGTAGATGTTCTTATAGACATGAAGTACGAAGACCCTACAGCCAATCCACCACTTCATATTGATATAAATAAGGGAACGCAAACTTTAAATGGAAATGATGCAGTTGGCTTTTTGAGATTTAGAAAAGGCTATGCCAATGCCGATCTTGGAAGAGTAGAAGCACAGCAACAATTTATGAGTGCGTTATTTTCTAAAATAAAAGATCCAAAAATTATTTTAAGTACACCAAAATTACTCAAATCTTATATAAATTATAGTGAAAATAATATGTCTGCAAAGGAACTTATAAAGCTTGCTTTTAGTATGAAAAATATGACAAGTGATAATATAAATACAAATACTTTGCCAGGATATCCAAAATATAAGGGCGGTGTATCTTACTATATAATGGACGAGAATGAAGCAGATGTTATGTTAGTAAATGCAGGTTTCAAATAAGAGGTGAACCAATGGAGAATAAAAAGTTAGATATTATTGTAGATTCTTGTGAATCAAAAAAGGGAATTGATATTAAGGTACTTGATATCAAGGGTATGACTTCAGTTGCCGATTATTTTGTGATTGTAAGTGGTAACTCATCTACTCAAGTATCTGCTCTTGCAGATGAAATTGAATTTAAGATGGAAAAAGAGGGTTACGAACTCTATAACAGTGAAGGCAAGAACTCTAGCAGATGGATTTTGTTAGATTTTGGTGATATAATAGTACATGTATTCCACAAGGATGAAAGAGAGTATTATAATCTCGAGAGATTGTGGACTAAAGATAATGACGAGAATGAATTAAAGGAGGAAGTTTAATGTTAAACACACTACACACAGATAAGGCTCCTGCAGCAGTAGGACCATATTCTCAAGCAATTGAAGTAAATGGAATTATTTACACATCAGGACAAATTCCACTAATTCCTGAGAGTGGAGAGCTTGTATCAGAAAGTATTGAAAAAGCTACTGAAAGATCTCTAGAAAATGTTAAGGCAATTCTAGAAAATGCAGGTTCTAGTTTAGATAAGGCTATTAAAGTTAATATTTTCTTAGCTGATATGAATGACTTTGCAAAAGTTAATGAAATTTATGGAAAATATTTTAACGAACACAAACCAGCAAGATCTTGTGTTGAAGTTGCTAAACTTCCTAAAGATGCACTTATCGAAATTGAAGCAATTGCTGAAAAATAAAATTTAAAGAGTCCTCAGGGACTCTTTTTTTGAGGTTGTAATGAATAGAGAAATAGATGTTAATGAAATTGATAAAGTTGAAAATCCTTTTATAATAGACATAAGGGAAGATGACGAAGTAAAAGAGACCGGCACAATTAAAGATGCACTTCACATACCTATGAGTGAGATAAAAGGTAGACTTACTGAAATACCAAAGGATAGGGATGTTTATATATTGTGTAGAAGTGGTCAAAGATCCAAAATGACAAGTTCTTTTTTAGGTATGCTTGGATATAAAACTGTAAATCTTTCTGGAGGAATAATAAATTATAAAGGAAAGTTATATAAATAGCTAGGTGTTTTTATAAAAGATATGAAATTAGATTTTTACTTTAGAAGTATAAATTTTAAACATATCATTTTTATATTTTATTTCTATTTAAGGGATGCTTATCCCTTTTATTTTTTTGTTATAAAATCTCTGTTATAATTAAAGAAGGAGGTTCTTATGGAAAATAAATTTTTGATTATAGATGGTAGTTCTTTGTTTTTTAGAGCTTTTTATGCACTTCCTCTTTTAAAGACAAAAAGAGGTCTTTATACAAATGCTATTTATGGATTTGTAATGATGCTTGAAAGTGCCATAGAGAAGATTAAACCGACACATGTTGTTGTTTGCTTTGATATGAAGGGCAAGACATTTAGAACAGATTTATATAAAGATTACAAGGGAACTAGACAGAAAACGCCAAATGAGCTTGAACAACAATTTCCTTTAGTGCGTGATATTCTAAAACACATGAATATAAAAATATTAGAGTCACCAGTTTATGAAGCTGACGATATTGCTGGAACTCTTTCAGACATTGCGACAAAGGAAGGATTTGAATCTTATTTATTAACAGGAGATAAAGACTATTTTCAGCTCGTAAATGACAAGACAAAGGTTCTTTTAACCCGCAAGGGAATTACAGAAATGGACATTATAACTGAAAAGAGCTTAAAAGAGGACTATGGTATAAATCCAATTCAATTTATTGATTTAAAGGCACTTATGGGCGACAGTTCTGACAATATTCCTGGAGTCTATGGAATCGGAGAAAAAACTGGATTAAAATATGTAAAAGAATTTGGAAGCCTTGAAAATTTATACGATAATATTGACGAAATAACGGCAAAAAAAGCTAAAGAAAAATTAGTTGATGGCAAGACTTCTGCATTTATGAGTAAAAAGCTTGGCACAATAGTAAAAAATGTTCCATTGGAAGAAAGCTTAGACGATTTTAAAGTTAAGGAATATGACTACGACTCGCTATCTAAAATGTATCGTGAATTTGAATTTAATTCCATGTTAGACAGATTGCCAGAAGAATATAGAAAAGAAAAAACTCAAAAAGTAAATATAGATAAGCTTGAGTTTGACTATGAAACTAATATAGACGACATTGTTTCTAAAATTGAAGATGCAAAGTCTTTTGCTTTTAAATTTATAACTGATGGTAAAATTTATGAAGACATTTTACCTATCTATATAGCTATAAAGCCAAAAGATGACATAGTTTATTTTGTAGAATATTCTAGCGCTGCGTTGCAAAAATTAAAAAAAGTATTTGAAGATGAAGGCATTGAAAAGATTGGTTATATTTTAAAGGAAGATATAATTATTTTAATTAATAGTGATATTGACTTAAAAAACTATGTACACGATCCTGCTATAGCTGAGTATATTTTAAATTCTACTCAGTCAGACTACAGCATAAATAAACTCTCACTTTCATATTTTGACATGGATTATAAAGATGAAGAGGAACTTTTGGGCAAAGGTGCAAAGAAGAAAAAATATGAGGATATTGAAAGAGATGATCTCTTCAATTATTTTACATTTATGCTAAATGCCAGTGAAAAGTTACGAGAAGTTCAGATTAAAAAAATTGAAGACGAAGACATGCTCTCTCTATATAAAGACGTGGAGTTGCCTCTTGTAGAAGTTTTGGCGTCAATGGAATATACAGGTATAAACACACGAGTATCTGTTTTAGATGAAATTGACAAGGAGATTAGTGAAAAGATCATCGATTTAGAAAAGTTAATTTATGATGAAGCAGGAGAAAAATTTAACATAAACTCGCCAAAGCAACTTGGAATTATTTTATTTGAAAAATTAGACTATCCAGTTGTCAAAAAGACTAAGACTGGATATTCGACATCAGCCAGTGTATTGGATAAATTAAAGGGTGAAGATGACATTATTTCCCATGTTCTTGAGTATAGAAAACTTGCTAAACTAAAGAGCACATATATTGACGGATTAAAGGCAGTTATAAATCCTAAAACTAATAGGATTCACTCTAGGTTTAATCAAACAGTTACAGCTACCGGAAGAATTTCATCGACAGAACCTAATTTACAAAATATTCCAATAAGAACAGAAGAAGGAAGGTTAATTAGAAAGGCATTTTTAGCATCTCCAAAATCAATTTTAGTAGATGCTGACTATTCACAAATTGAACTTAGAATACTTGCAGCACTTGCTCACGATGAAGAAATGCTAAAGGCTTTTGAAGAAGGACTAGATATTCACAGAAAGACAGCATCAGAAGTATTTCATGTAGATTATGAAGACGTCACTAGTAGACAAAGATCAGATGCTAAGGCAGTTAACTTTGGAATAATTTATGGAATAAGTGACTATGGTCTTTCTCAAAATTTAAACATTCCTAGAAAAGCTGCAAAGGAATATATAGATAATTATCTTGGACATTTTATAGGCATAAAAAATTATATGGATAGTGAAATTGAAACTGGAAAAGAAATGGGTTATGTCAAGACAATTTTAAATAGAAGAAGATACATTCCAGAACTAAAAGCCAAAAATTTCAATATAAGGTCTTTTGGAGAAAGAGTTGCATTAAATACACCAATTCAAGGTTCTGCTGCTGATGTAATCAAAATTGCAATGGTTAAAGTCTATAGAGAACTTAAAAAGAGAAATTTAAAATCAAAATTAATTATACAAATTCACGACGAATTAGTTGTAGATGCTTTTGAAGATGAAGTAGAAGAAGTAAAAAGCATAATGAAAGACTTGATGGAGAACGCTGTAAAGCTTGATGTAGACTTATTTGTCGATATGAATTTAGGAAATAGTCTCTATGAATCAAAATAAAAAAATAATAGGACTTACCGGATCCATAGCAACAGGCAAATCTTCAGTATCAAAATATATTAAAGAAAAAGGATTTAAGGTAATAGATGCTGATTTGAAAGCAAGAGATGCAGTTAAAGAAAGAGAAGTCATTGAAAGTTTAAAAGAAAAATTTGGCGAAGATATATATAATGGCAAAGAGCTAGACAGAGATAAGCTTGGGAAAATTATTTTTAGCGATGAGAATAAGAGAAATATTTTAAACTCCATAATGTTTCCCGTCATTTATAAAATGATTAATAAAGAAATAGAAGAGTCTGAAGGAACAATATTTGTCGATATTCCACTACTTTTTGAAAATGAAGAAATAAATAAAAAATATAAATTATTTTTTGACGAAATTTGGCTAGTCTATTCAGATTTTAAGACGCAAGTTGAAAGATTAATGAAAAGAGATGGAATAGATAGAAATTATGCAATAGAAAAGATTTCTTCACAAATATCAGTCGAAGAAAAAAAGAAAAAGAGCGATGTGATAATTGAAAATAGTGGAGACATATCCAAAACTTATGAACAAGTGGATGAGCTCGTTAAGGGTCTAAAATGAATTACTTCATAAAAGCTTTCTTGATTTTTTTAGTATATTTATTTTATGAGAATAAATTTTATAAAATTAAAAAAGTTAAAATTAATACAAGTAAAGTTCAAAGTAGAGTGAAATTTGTACAGATAACTGATTATCACTTAAATAAGCTCATAAATTTAGAAAAATTAAAAGCTGATATAGATAAGATTAATCCTCAGTTTATACTTTTGACTGGGGATATTATAAATAGAGGCTCAAGTCAAAAGGATTTAAAAAGTTTAGAAAAATTTTTAAAAATATTTAACAAGGAAGTCTTTTTTGTAACTGGAAATCATGAATATGAAAATAGAAATTATCCTTATTTTAAAGAGTTGTTCGAAAAATTTAAGATAAAAACATTTGAGGATAATTTTTATGAAATAGATAATAATATAAGAATTTATGGAAATAATTACAAAGAAGACTTTAAAGTTTTAAATTTAGATGAGAATAAATACAATATTTTATTAATTCACGATCCGCTGAAATTTATCTACGGAGATTTTCCGAATTTTGATTTGACACTTTCAGGTCACATTCATGGAGGTCAAGTAAGAATACCGAAGGTTGGAGCTTTAATAGACCATGACATGAAATTATTTCCACAGTTTTCTAAGGGCATATATAAAAGAGAAGCTGGTAATTTATATATAAGCTCTGGACTTGGATCAAAATTTTTTCTAAGGACTTATAATCCTGTCGAGATAGTCGAATTTGAAATTGAACATAGTGGAGGTAAATTATGAAAAAACTTGCTAAAACACTATTTTTACTGTTTGTCGTTTCGCTACTAGTAGCTTGTAGTAAAAATGATACTGATAAAATAGAAGTTGAAATTAAAGACTCAGATAAATTTAGTCAAGAGGAGATAGAAAGTGCGGCTAACACTGTAAAAGATAATTTTTCATTTCCTGGAGCAAAGTTATTAAAAGTAAGATACGACGAAAAAGAATCTGATAAAAATGTAGATTTGTACATGAAAAATGGAAAGGGATCAATTAAAAATATTAATCCAGATGATGCAATAGTTATATTTACAGATTTCGAAGTTGATAAATCTGAAGATAACCCTGTGCTAAGTCCAGGGAAATATGAAAATTATAGCTGGATTTTAATAAGAGATAATGGTAGTAAAGATTGGACGATAGACGATCAAGGATATTAAAATTGAATAGTATTTTAGTAAATAGATAAGTTTTAGCTTATCTATTTTTTATATAAAACTTTTAAAAAATGTTATAATATATATAAATATTCCTGCAGGAGCAGGTGTGATCCAGTAGTGATTTGGATAATAATTAAAATTATTTTATATTCCCGCATAGCGGGGGAATGTTAAACTATAAGTTTACACATATTAACATATTGATTTTAGAAAGAACAAAACATTTTCCTAAAAAGTATTGAAATAATTAATTTATTGTTGTATAGTTTATGTAACGTAGTGATTTGTATATAAAATTTTAAGAGGTGTCTATGGAATTAAATAAATTTTGGGCAAAGAAAAGTAATAAAAATGGAGTTTTAATGTGGCTGCCTTTAGATCAACATTTAAAGGATACGAGTTTTGTAATAAAAATGCTCTATAATC
>JASBZH010000003.1 GCA_029983555.1 Peptoniphilus sp.
ATTAAGTTCTGTATACATCTCTATTTTTAAATGTTTTTATATAACTAAATTTATTTTTTAACTTCTGTATAAAATTTGACTTAGAAGAACAAAAGATATATATTATTATTAGCAAAGAAACAATACGAGTGCTAATTATTTTTGAAAGGTGAATTATATGAAAACAAAAAAATTTAATGCTCAAACTGAAAGACTAATGGATTTAATGATAAATTCCATTTATACAAATAAAGAAATATTTTTAAGAGAGTTAATATCTAATGCGAGCGATGCAATGGATAAAATGTACTACATCGCCCTAAACGATGACAAGGTAAAATTTGACCACGACGAGTACTACATTAGAATTACTCCAAATAAAGAAAAAAGAACAATCACTATAGAAGACAATGGTATTGGAATGACTGAAGATGAACTAGTTGAAAACTTAGGTACAATTGCTCAGTCAGGATCAGAAGAATTTAAAAAAGCAAACAAAAAATCTGAAAATCATGAAATTATTGGTCAATTTGGCGTTGGATTTTATTCTTCTTTTATGGTTGCAGATAAAATCGAAGTTTTGACAAAATCTTACAAAGAAGACAAGGCTCACCTTTGGACTTCAAATGGAGCTAAAGGATATGAAATTAAAGATGCAGACAAAGACTCTCACGGAACTATAATTAAACTTCACTTGAGAGAAAATACTGAAGACTACAATTATGATGAGTTATTAGACGAGTACAAAATACGCGACTTGGTATCTCACCACTCAAACTACATCAGATACCCAATCAAGATGAATGTTGAAAAGAAAAGACCTACTGAGGACTCAACTAGCGAAGATCCAAAATTTGAATCTTATAGAGAAGACGATATATTAAATCAAGCAGTTCCAATGTGGCGCAAAAATAAAAATGAGCTAAAAGAAGAAGACTACAACGACTTCTTTAGACAAAGACACTTTGGATTCGAAGATCCAACTTCTTACATCCACATAAATGTAGAGGGTATGATAGCTTTTAAATCAATACTATTTATTCCATCAAGAAGGCCTTACGACTTCTTTAATATCGAAACTAAAAGGGGACTCGAATTATATTCAAACGGAGTACTCATAATGGAAAAATGTGAAGATTTACTTCCACCATACCTATCATTTGTAAAAGGCATTGTTGACTCCGAAGATATTTCACTAAATATATCCCGTGAAATGCTCCAAAAAACTAGAGAGCTTGATCTAATTAGAAAGAACATTGAAAAGAAAGTTTTAGAAGAACTAAATAGACTTTTAAAAGAAGATAGAGATAAATATAAAGAATTTTTTGATAACTTTGGCGTAGTATTAAAATCTGGCGCATACGAAAATTATGGACAAAACGCAGATAAACTAAAGGACTTATTTATCTATCCTTCAACTCAAGAAAATGTAACTACACTTTCAGAATACAGAGAAAGGATGAAACCTGACCAAGAGTTTATTTACTACGCAAACGCGTCTTCAAAAGAAGCAGCTCAAGAGCTCCCTCAAATAAAATCTTTCATGGATAAAGACATTGAGGTTTTGGTTTTAACTGATCCTATAGACGAATTTGTAATAAAAGTTTTGCAAGAATACGACGAGAAAAAATTCAAGTCAATATCAACAACAGAAGAAAATAAAGACGCAGAAGAAAAAGATTCAGACGTTATAAAGGACATGAAAGAAATCTTAAAAGACGAAGTTGTGGAAATAAAGGAAAATGAAAGTCTAAAGAGCGACGCATCATTTTTATCAAGCAGGGGCGAAATTTCAATTGAAATGGAAAAAACTCTAAAAAATATGCCTGGAAACCAAGGAATGGTCGCTCAAAAAGTTTTGGAAATAAATCCAAATCACCCAGCTTTTGAAAAACTTCAAAAGTATAGAGGAAAAGACGACGAACTCTTTAAAACATACACAAACCTATTATACAACCAAGCAAGACTTATGGCAGGACTTGAAATAAAAGATCCAATCGCCTTTGCAAGAGATATAAATAAACTTATGTAATAAAAATTAGGACGCTTTTAAATGTAAAGGCGTCCTTTTTTATATTTATAATTTTTCTTGAAAAAGTTCTACAATTTCTGTAAAAGCTAATTTATCTTCATCTGTAAATCTAGATAGTTTTGGGGAGTCAATATCTAAAACTCCGTATACTTTTTCATTTTTAATAAGAGGTATTACGAGTTCTGATTTAGAATTTGAATCGCAGGCCACATGCCCATCAAAAGCATCTACATCGTCAACCTTTACTGGCGATTTATCTCTCCACGCCTTTGCACATACACCTTTATCTCTAGATAGTCTTGTGCAAGCAGGTAGACCTTGAAAAGATCCAAGTACCAACTCATCACCTTTTACCATGTAAAATCCAACCCAGTTTAAATCTTTAACAAGTGCCATTATGATAGCTGAAATATTACCCATAAGTGCATGAGGATCATTTTCATCTCGAACTTGACCCTTTATAAATAATTTAATAAAATCATATCTATCTTTCTCGCTTAAATTTTCAGTTCCCTTTAAAGTAAATTCCATCTAGCTCTCCTCTCTTGCATCTTAATTTTAACTTGTATTAATATTATATAATAAATTAGAATACTAATCCTATTGTTTCTAAAATTTGTGATAATACCAAATAATTATAAATAAAGACAAAATTAATTTTCTTAGTTTATTTTAGATATTAACTAAACTCAAAAGTAAAACTTAAAAAAAGCTACTTGAAATCACAAGTAGCCTTAGTTTTGTTATTATTTTATTAATTTTTTTCTTATTACTCCCTTAGGATCTTTAACCAAAAGCACAACCATCCAAATTACAAGGCCTAGTGCAACTACTGAAAGTCCCAAGAAAAAGTCATTTAACATTTCCATTGGCATTGGTCTAAAAAATTCTTCTCCAAGCTCCATGTATTCAAAAACGGCATCTACACTCCACATAAGTGAAGCTCCCCAATACATAAATACAAGAGTTGAGATTTTTAAATTGTCCCTATCTTCGCTCTTATACCAAAAAATTGTCGATATTACTGCCGCAAAGATCGTAACTAAAAGTGTCATGATGTGGCACTCTCTTTTTTATCTTCTCTTCTTTCGATTGCATTTGAAATTAAAACCATGACAACCCAAGAGAGAGTAACGACCACAGCCATAATAACTCCCACACTTTTCATCTCATCTAACATTGCAAGAGTTTCTCCATTTTTAACTGCAGTTAAGAATGGGAAAAATGGAACAACTTCTCCGTGCCAAACGTGTTCAAAAGCAAGAAGCGCTGAACCTCCCCAAAGCATTTTATTTAGCCAAGAAAGCTTAGTTGAAAAATCTATTCCACTAGATTTACTTTTTCCATTTTCTTCTCTTTTCTTTGCGACTTTTTCGATTGCTGTTGTAACTACTGCCTCTGTTGCAGGAACTAAAAAACAAGCCATTATGTACCTCCCTTTTACATTAAAAAAGTATATTCTCAAAAAGAGATATACTTTTTCTAAAAATATTAACTTAATATACTACATTTATAACTAATTTAAGTTTACTACTCAAATTTTTCTGTGTCAATTGTCACTTAATTATTCATACTGCAAATTTAAAAATTTAGTAAATTCTTTCTTAAACATCAGCTCTACTGTTCCAGTCGGACCATTTCTGTGTTTTGCTATAATTAGCTCGCCAATATTTGGCTTTTCAGTTTCCTCTTTTGTGTAATATTCATCTCTATACAAAAACATTACGATATCCGCATCCTGCTCTATTGCTCCAGATTCACGAAGATCTGATAAAATCGGTCTGTGATCAGTTCTAAGTTCTGGCGCACGAGAAAGTTGTGAAAGTGCTATTACTGGAACGTCTAATTCTTTTGCAATTCCCTTTAAGCTTCTTGAAATTGCAGAAATTTCTTGCTGACGCGATTCACTTCTTGAACTCATCTGCATTAACTGCAAATAGTCGATTACTATTAAATCAAGCCCCTTTTCGACTTTCATCCTCCTGCACTTTGCCTTTAACTCAAGTGGAGAAATTCCAGCAGTGTCGTCGATTTGAATTTTTAAATTGGAGATTGTTGGCATTGCATTAATTATCTTCGTCCACTCATCTTCATTTAAATCTCCCCTAATAACTTTTTGCAAATCGACGTGAGCAGTGGATGCTATAATTCTTTGGAAAAGCTGATTTCTACTCATTTCAAGTGAAAATATAGCAACAGAAGCATCTCCTCTTAAAGCTGCATTAGTCGCAATATTTACCATCAGCGCAGTCTTACCCATTGAAGGCCTTGCAGCCAAAAGAATTAAATCGGACTTTTGAAGTCCAGATATTTTTCTATCAATATCAGTAAATCCAGTCGTAAGTCCCGTAAGGGCATTAGGATTTTGTGCCTTTTTTTCAAGATCTGTAAAGGAGTCTAGAGCTATTTCTCTAATATTTGTAAGTCCATTTTGAGTATTTTCCTGCGTTATATCAAATATCGACTTTTCAGCAGTCTCAATTATTGGATCTACTTCTGCATCGGCAGAATAAGCAGCAGATATTATTTTATCTGATGCTCCTATTAAATCTCTTAAAATCCCTTTTTCTTTTATAATCTTGCAATAACTCTCTATATTTGAAATTGCAGTTACAGAAGATGTCAGTTGTGCAAGATAAATTACTCCGCCGACTTCTTCCAGAGAATCAGTTTTCTTAAGTTCCTCTGAAACTGTTATTACATCGGCTGGTTCATTTCTATTGTATACATTTAAAATTGCCTCATAAATTTTTCTGTGAGAATCTTGATAAAAGTCACTTACTTTTAAAATTTCTATAGAGCTTGTGATAGCAGGTTTAGAAAGCATCATCGCTCCAAGAGCAGACTGTTCCGCCTCTAAGCTTTGAGGTGGCAGTTTTAAATTATCAGTGCTATTTATACTTACATCTTCCATTTAATTCCTAGCCTATCTAATTAAGATTGTGGTCTTACATTAATTTTTAAAGTGGCATTTACTTCTGGATATAGCTTGATATTTATATCTCTCATGCCGGCTTCTTTAATATTTTCGTCAAGTTCAATTTTTTTCTTGTCGATATTTATTTTATATTCTTGTTTTAAAGCTTTTGCAATGTCATTTGAAGTTATTGCTCCAAATAATCTTCCGCCTTCACCAGCTTTTGCCATCAATGTCAAAGTTTCAGATTCAATTTTTTTCTTTAATTCTAAAGCTTCAGCTTTATTTTCTCTTTCAATTTTTTCTTGTTCTTTTCTATTTTCTTCCCAAGTCGCCATGTTTTCCTTAGTAGCTTCAATTACAACATTTTTTGGAATTAAAAAGTTTCTAGCATAACCTGGTTTAGCATTTATAATTTCGCCTTTTTTACCTAAATTCTTTACATCTTTTATTAATATTAATTTCAATTTATTCCTCTCTTTCGTTTTCCTTTAAATATTCTTCAATTGCGCCAACTAAAATTTTTTCAGCCTCATTTAAATCAGTTGTATCGAGCTGTGCACCTGCCATATTTAAGTGTCCTCCTCCACCTATTTTTTCTAAAATAAGTTGAACAGAAACTTCATTTCCTCTACTTCTTCCAGAAATATGAGTTTTGCCATCGTTAATTGTAAGGACAAATGACGCGTCCACTCCGTTGATATCTAAAAGAGCATCGGCAGCTTGAGCTGCAACTAAGACTGAATTGTTGGCTTTCTTATCAAAAGTTGAAACTGCAATATTTTGATGAATGATCTTCGCATTGTGAATTACTTCAGCTCTATAGATTAGAGTATCAAAATCATCTTGGAAGAGTGCCTTTACTTTTATCATTTCGGCGCCTGCTCTTCTCAAAATTGACGCAGCTTCAAAAGTTCTAACTCCTGTTTGGAATGAGAAGTTCTTCGTATCAACAACTATACCACTCATTAGAGCATCAGCCTCAAAGTGAGTCAAATTTAAATCTTCAGACATGTAAGTTAGCATTTCTGTAATCAACTCACATGTTGAAGAAGCATACGGCTCAACATAAGTTAAAACTGGATTTTCTACAAATTCCTTGCCCCTTCTGTGGTGATCTATTACTACTATCTGACTAGTCTTATCTAAAATTTCTGGACATTCAGTAAAAGAAGGTTTGTGATTGTCCACCATTATAATTAAAGAAGAATGTTTTATTTTTGAAATTGCCGTCTCTCTAGAAATAATTTTTCCATAAAGATCTGGCTCTTCTTCTTTCATTCTGTCAATTAAATTGTCAATAGACGGATTTGACTCTTCAAGTACAATAAATCCATCTTTACCTCTATTTATCGTAGCTCGAAGGCAACCAATAGCAGCTCCAATGGCGTCCATATCGGGATTTTTATGACCCATTATATAAACAGTGTCGCTCCTATCGATAAGTTGCTTTAGGGCAATTCCCAATACTCTCGATTTAACTTTGTTTCTCTTCTCAACAGCTTTACTCTTTCCACCAAAGAATTCGTAATTGTCTTCGATTTTAACAACAGCTTGATCTCCACCACGTCCAAGTGCCAAGTCGAGCGAAGAATTGGCCTCAATATATGATTCTTTTAAATTCAAACCATAAGACGAAACACCTATTGATAGAGTAATTGGAATTGAATTTCCTCTATTTAATTCCCTCAAATCATCTAAAATATCAAATTTCTTTTGCTTCATCGCATTTAAAGATCTATATGTCATAATGACTAAATATAAATCTTCGTCGGCCTTTCTAACTAAAGCATCATACTCTTCGAAATAATTTCTAATAGTAGAGTCAATCTCCGCATTTAAAAGTGGCCTTACCTGAGACGGAGCTGAGTCCATTGCATCAGCGAAGTTATCCACTTCTATCTTTGCAACTATCGGATACTCATCTTCATATTTTTCCCTTAACTTTTCATATTTTGAATTGTCAACGAAGTAGAACAGAGCATTTTCTGCATCGCCCTCGCCAACTATATTTGTATAAACTTCAAATATATTATCATCTAATTCTACAGAAAAACTTTCATTTGGAGATTTTTCCAAAACATCTTCTAACTCAATATCAGAAAATAACTTAGAAAAGTCCTCGCCCATAACCTCTGTATCTGAAAACAATTCAGAAAAAGGAGTGTTGTACCAAATTATTTTTGCATTTTCATCTGTCACAACGAGTGGAAAGGGCATATTAAAAATAACCTTTTTTGTAAGTGAGTCAAACCTGTCGTTTAAAGTCTCAACGTATTTTAAAAACTCTTTATTTTTATTGTTTATCCTTTTTTTAGTGACAAAATAAACATATACCATTGCGAGAAAACCCACAATCGCCAAAGCTGGTTTAACAAAAGCAATAGCAATTATTATAAGTGCAGCAAAAATAAAGTATAAATAAAAATCATTAATTTTAAAATTATTATCCATTTTTAGTTCCTTAACTTTCTAAAATTAAAAACATAGTCACATGCACCGATAACAGCGATAAAAATTTGGACGTATGAAACTGCAATGGCAAGTATAATAATAAAACCTTGCAAGAATCTATTGACACCAAATCTTGTCATCGCAAATTTTAAAACACCAATCCCAGTGACAAATAGGAAAAAACCCGTTATATTTATGAGGTTGATATTAAAAACTCTCGACCAATCGCCTATATAATCACCCAGAAGATAAACTACCGCCAAAGTAAGCACTGATAAAAGTACGATAGTTTTTGGCACTCTTAAAAATTCTAAACTTGATGGCTGTATAATAAATTTGCCTCTCATAATGAGCGTTCTTCCCACAGAAGTGTAGGTGATGTAACTTACTATTAGCGACACAATTATAATTATAGATGGCAGATTTTGTAAAAATGTCCTATACATTATTTGAAAATCATGCTCAAGACTTGCTATATCGCTTGTCGCAACATTCGCTCTTTTAGCAATCTCACTGTAAAAATTTGTGATGTTTTTATAGGTCTCTTGAGAATTTAAAACTTCTGCATTGATGCCAAAAGCATAAAATAAAACCATCACTGAAATAAAGAAAGTAAGTGATGTGACAAAAATAGTCGAAGAAACACTTTTTTTGCTCTTAATCATGTAATCAAACATCAAAATAAGCGGAGCAAAAATAGTAAATATACTTATCGCATAAATGCTTCCCATGCTAAAACCTACAAATAACATAACTAAAGCGAGAATGCCAATCGATTTAAATATTCCCTTATCTACTGACTCAACTACAAACATCGAGGGGAATAAAATATATATAAATGGAAATATTGCACCTATAAATGAAATAAAAATAGAGCGCAAAAATAATTTAAAAAGACTCGTGTAATTCGTCTTATTCTCCAAACAATCAACTCCTAACAAGTTAATTTTACCACATTAGTAACTTTATATAAAGAAAACAAAATTTTTCTAATCTTAGAAAAAACACATTGGCATTTTAACCAATGTGCTTGTAATTTATTCTTCATTTATATTCTCATCATTTGATTTTTTCGCAGATTCACTCTTCAAATTTTCAAGTTTTTCTCTGTGTTCTAGATATTTTTGTTGTTCTTCTTCTGTCATTTCATCTAGATTTACATTTTGCTCTTCACTATCACGAATTGCTTCAAAATCGCTTATTTTTGACTGTGCATAGCCTTTGTTTATTTTATAGTAGTCTACTCCACCTCTGCGATATCCACTGCCTTCTAAAACTTCCATATTGATGTCTTTCTTTTCAAGATTCATTCCATAATAAGCAAGAAAAGCGAGCTCTCCATAGCTTAAGTCAGTTTCTATATTTCTATTAGCTATTGAAACTAATTTTGGAAGTTTTAAAATTAGTGATGGAGACTGCATCTTGTCAAAGATTTTCATTATGAAATCTTGTTGGGCTTTTATTCTATCTATATCTTGATTTTGATAAATTTTTCTAATTCTTAAATATTTTACTGCATCCTCTCCATCTAAAAGATGAAGTCCCTCTTCAAAATTAATTTCAAGTGGTGGTATTGTTGAAGGGTCTGAGTATTTGTATTCTGGTGTGTATATTTCCACTCCACCTATTGCATCTACAAGTTCTTTAACTGCATCGTAGTTGACAGTGATGTAGTGAGAAATGTCCACGTTCAAAAAGTCCTCTACCATTTCAACTTGAAGGTCAACTCCGCCTCTTGCGTAAGCTGCGTTCATTTTATAATTGTCGTAGCCCTTTATTTTAATGTAAGTGTCTCTTGGTATTGAAAGAATTTGAACTTTGTCAATTTTAGGATCAATCGAAAGAAGCATAATTGTATCAGCTCTTTGAGAATTGTCATCTACATAAGTAACTTCACTTTGATCGACTCCAATTAATAAGATATGTACAATGTCTTTATCATCATTAAATACAGAAACTTTTGTAGGTTCCGCCTTTTTAACTTCGCTCTTTGCATTCTTATTACTATCTAGTTTTTCTCCCCTTGGCGCAAATATAAATGTTAGACCCAAGGCTCCCAATAGGAAGACTACTGCAATAAAAATGAATATTCTATAAACATATTTCATGGAAACCTCCTTTTACTAGTCTATATAAAAGTTTGTAAATTTTCAATAGTTTTTTGCATTTTAATGCGCTTTATTGCTACCTTTGTAAAAATTCTCCATAAAATTTTAGAAATCATATAAATATCAATAAAGTGGGGTAGAATATATCTATGAAAGTTTTATTAGATTCCGACGGTGCTTCTGTAAGGGAAATTACTCAAAAGGTTTGTCAAAATTTTAATACGCCGCTTTATCTTGTCAAAAATTACACTCAAGAATTTGACGTCTTTTATGGAAATATCGTAAATGTAGATATTTCAAAGGAATCTGCAGATCTTTGGATTGTAAATAATGCAAAAAATGGAGACCTTGTGATAACAAATGACAAGGGACTTTCTTCTATGGCTCTTGCCAAAAAAGCTATTGTTCTGGATTTTAACGGCAATATTATTGATAATGACAATATTTTGAATTTCCTTGAAAAGAGACACCTATCCCGCGTCATGAGACGAGATGGTATTTATTCAAAAATACCCAAGAGAAAGCACGAAGAAGATTTAAAGTTTAAAGAAAAACTTGAAAAGTTATTGAGGAGAATGAATATGTATAAATTTTATATTTCAAGTCTTTGTCCAGACTGCCCACCGGCAATTGATCTTGTAAAAGAAAAAAATCTCGACGTTGAAACTGTTGATATTACTGACAGCATGAAAAATTTAAAGGAGTTTTTAAATCACAGAGACAATTCAGATGCTTTTGATGTAATAGTTGAAAATAATTATGTCGGCATTCCTTGTCTATATAAAGATGGCAGATATTTCTTTTTCGATTACGACATCAATGAATTTTTAGAGGGTGAGTAATTTGGATTTTGTTGAATTTAAACAACTTGCAAAAGTTAGACAGTCCTGCCGCGACTACGACCCAGATAAAACTGTAGATGAAAGTCTTTTGGAGTCATGCGTCGACTCGATGATTTTATCTCCATCAGCTTGTAATGCTCAGCCATATTTTTATTACATTGTGACTGGTGAAAAAGCTAAAAAAGTTCGCAATGCTCTTACAAGTTTTGGAATGAATTCTTTTGTCAAAAACGTAAATGCTTTTGCAGTAGTGACTGAAGAAAATTATAACTTGAGCGCAAAAATTGGCTCATCTATGAAAAATCAAGACTTCAAGTCCATTGATATCGGCATTTCTGCTGCATATTTTACGGCTGAAGCCACAACTCTTGGCCTTGGGACTTGTATAATGGGTTGGTTTGACGAAGATCAAATTCAAAAGATAGTAGATACTAAAAACAGAATAAGACTTGTAATTGCAATTGGCTATCCGAAAGATTCTAATATAAGAGAGAAAAAGAGAAAGACTCACCAAGCAATTACAAAATTTATAAAATAAATTAGAATTTTAAATTCACCTACGCGCTTTATACTTATACATTTAAATAAGTATAAATAATTTTTCGTAAATGTTAGAAAGCTCACAAAGTGGATATAAATAATATAGTTGAAATTTAAATTATAGGAGGATATTATGAAGGTAAAATTTTCAGGAAATGAAGTAACTCTAAGCGGAACACAAGTTAAAGTTGGAGACAAAGCTCCAGAGTTTAAAGCAGTTAAAAGAGATTTGTCTGACTTTGATTCTAAAGAAACTGAAGGCAAAGTTGTAATCTATTCAGTTGCACCATCAATTGACACTTCTGTTTGCTCACTTCAAGCTCAAACTTTCAATGAAAAAGCTACAGAACTTTCAGATGATGTTGTAATTTATACAATTACAGTTGACCTACCTTTTGCTCAAGAAAGATTCTGCGCAGCTAAGGGAATTGACAAAGCTGACATTATTTCTGACTACAGATATAAAGAATTCGGAGAAAAATATGGCTTCTTAATCGAAGAATTACAACTTCTTGCAAGAGGAGTAGTTGTAGTCGATAAGGAAGGAAAAGTTGCTTATACAGAATATGTAGAAGAAGTAACTAACGAAGTTAATTTCGATAAAGCACTTGACGCAGCCAAAGAACTTATCTAATGCAGATAAATATAATATCTGTCGGCAAAATAAAAAAGAGTAGTTTAAAAGATTCTATAGCTCAATATGAAAAAATGTTAAGGCCCTATGCAGATGTAAAAATTATTGAAATTCCAGACGAACCCTGCCCCGAAAACCTCTCCCAAAAAGACATGGAAAGGGTTAAAAATATAGAGGGCGAAAAGATTTTAAATAAAATAAAGGACGACTCATACACAATCGCCCTAGCCATTGAAGGAAAGATGATAGACTCAGTTGCAATGGCAAAAAAAATTAAAAATCTCATGCTCGATGGCTTTTCAAATATCAATTTTATTATCGGTGGAAGCTTGGGGCTATCACAAGAAGTTTTGGATAAGGCTGATTACAAACTGAGCTTTTCCAAAATGACTTTTCCACATAATCTCATGAGGTTGATTTTGATAGAGCAAATTTATAGATCTTTTAGAATAATAAATAACCATCCATACCACAAATAAAAGAAAGGAATGAGTAGAACTCATTCCTTTTTGTTTTGTCAAATAATTTAATTTCAAATTATTTTAAAGCGTCAAGTCCGAATTCATCGTCACCTAACACAATATCTTCTCCATTCATTATCTTATTCATAGTTCTAACTGCGCACATCTCGCCACACATTGTGCAGGAGTCGTCTATTTGTGGAGTGCTCATCTCTCTATACTTTCTAGGTTTTACTGGATCTATTGCAAGTTCAAACATCTTTTCCCAATCGAGTTTTTGACGAGCTTTACCCATTTCGTCATCCCAATCTCTTGCTCCCTTTAATTTTGCCATATCTCCTGCGTGAGCTGCTATTTTGGCAGCGATAATTCCTTCTCGCACGTCTTTTTCATCTGGAAGTTTTAAATGCTCTGCTGGAGTGACATAGCACAAAAAGTCTGCGCCACTAGCTGCAGCAATAGCTCCACCAATTGCAGAAGTTATGTGGTCATATCCTGGAGCGACATCTGTAACAAGAGGTCCAAGAACGTAGAAAGGAGCATTGTGACAAAGTCTCTTTTCAAGTTTCACATTCATTTCAATTTGATCTATTGGCACATGTCCTGGTCCTTCGATCATAACTTGCACATTTCTATCCCAAGCCCTTTTAGTTAACTCTCCCAAAGTAATTAACTCTGCTATTTGAGATGCATCAGTCGCATCGTGAGTTGACCCAGGTCTTAGAGAGTCGCCTAGTGAAATTGTAACATCATACTCTTCACATATATCTAAAACTTTGTCGAAGTATTCGTAAAATGGATTTTCTTTGTCGTTCATGTACATCCAGCCGAATAAAAGTGATCCGCCGCGACTTACAATATTAGTTAGTCTTCCATTTCTCTTAAAGATTTCTGCATTTGTGCGATTTATTCCAGCGTGAATTGTGACAAAATCGACTCCATCTTCAGCGTGAGCGCGAAGCACATCTAAAAATTCTTCAGCCTCAATAAGAGTGAGGCCCTTTTCCAAAAATCCAACGGCATCATACATTGGAACAGTTCCAATCATAGCAGTTGACATATCAATTAGTTTAGTCCTAAACTCTCTGGTCTTTCCATAATTAGAAAGGTCCATTATAGCTTCTGCCTTCATATTAATGGCATCTTCTGCCTTTTTTAATTCCAAATCTATATCATAAAAATCTTTACTTATTCCCAAATTTACATTTATTTTTGTGCGAAGTCCTTCGCCAATTCCTTCAGGAGAAATACTCTTGTGATTTTTGTTGCAAGGAATACAAACTCTTCCCTTTGCAATTAAATCGCGAAGTTCATTTACATCCATATTTTCTTTTTCGGCCACGATTTTCATTTCGCGAGTGTTTATACCCTTTTTCGCAGCATCCATCTGTGTAGTGTATTTCATCTTTACCTCCAAATAAAAAACTCCCATAAGGGAGATGTTCACTCTTTTCTACGCAGGCATCGCCCGCTAGTTTAATGATAGACTCGAGGTTTTTTAAGCAAAACGCTCCCATATATCACAATTATACTTTTAAGACACAGCCTCGTCAAATAAAAGTATCAAGATAAACTGATAAATTGTAATAAAACTTCTTGTATAAATATAAAACTAAAAAAAGCCTCCAGATAACTGGAGACTTAAAGATTATTTATAATTATTTGGGATTATTTGATTTTAATTTTTTATATTTATTTGTTATTATTCGATTTCAATTTTTTTGCTCTTATCTGAGTCTGTCTTCTTAGGAATTTTAATTTCCAATACGCCGTCAACTAATTTTGCAGAAAGATTATCTTCATCCACATCTTTAAAGTACATCTTTCTAATCATCTTAGAAGTCTTTCTTTCTCTGTGAATGTAATTTCTTTCTTTATCTTCATCATTTGTCTCTTCATTTTTTTCAGCTGAAATAGTTAGTTTACCATCGTCAAAATCTACGTCGATTTCGTCTTTATTAAATCCAGCAAGCTCAGCCTCAACTGTATAAGAGTCTTTGTTTTCAAGTACATCCACTTTAAATGACTGTGCTCTCATAGCTCTTTCATTTGTATTGTCAGAGAAAAATGAATCTAACATATCGTAGAAATCTCCAAAATTAGGATCTAAAAAACTATTTCCATATGGTCTAATACTCATAAAAAACTCTCCTTTTAAAATTCAAACTAACATTCAATTTATCTTCAAATTCATTAGCAGCAGTGTTGCCTATCTGCTAACTATCTATAGTATATAGCGTTGGTCAAAGAATGTCAAGTGTTTTTAAAAATATTTTTGACCTTTTTTGACTTTTTATTTCAATTATTTTTTGCATTTAAATATTACTTTCGCATTTATAAAATTTCAATATATTTCTTTAACAAAAAAACATCCCATAAATAGGATGTTAAAATCTTTGAGAGTTATAAAATTAAAGTTCGCAAAAGAATTTTTTTATAATTGATTTAAATAATTTTTAATATAAAATTATTTATATTTATAAAATTATAAAACTTTGGTTTCTATAATTAAAAAAATATCTATCATCTAAGAATATAATTTAGCACATTATGAAAAATTTAATTTAAACTTCCCACGTTGGCGGTTCTATTCCATTTTCTTTTAAAAATTCATTGGCTCTTGAAAATGGTCTTGAGCCAAAGAAACCTCTATTTGCAGAAAATGGTGAAGGATGAGGTCCTTCTATTATGAGATGTCTATCATTTGTGATAAGTCTTTTTCTCTTGCGTGCGTGATTTCCCCAAAGTATAAATACAACTGGTTCTTCTTTTTCATTTATTTTTCTTATCACTGCATCTGTAAATATTTCCCATCCAATTTTTGAATGACTCATTGGTTGGTGAGCTCTTACAGTAAGAGTTGTGTTTAGAAGCATTATTCCCTCTTTAGTCCAATTTTTTAAATATCCCGTACTTGGAATTTCTATTCCAAGATCTGCGTTTAGTTCTTTATAAATATTTTTAAGAGACGGAGGTACTTTTACTCCTTCTCTAACTGAAAATGCAAGTCCATGAGCTTGTCCAACATTGTGATAGGGATCTTGACCGAGTATTAAAACCTTTAATTTGCTGTATGGAGTGTAATTAAAAGCATTAAAAATATCTTCAGCTTTTGGGAAAACTTCATAATTTCTATATTCTTCGATTAAAAGCTTGCGCAATTCTTTGTAATAGTCCTTTTCAAACTCGTCTTTAAGTATTTCTTGCCAATCATTTTTTAAAATCTTTTTCACATTCTCACCTTCTGAAAAATTCAAATATAGATCTCTTTAGAGATGGGTCAATTATTTTTTCTAGTTTTTTTCGACTTTCATTTGTGCAGAAAACTACGAGCCTGTCTCCCTCTTTAATTTCTGTATTTCCACGAGGTATTACCGCCGAGTTGTCAAATCTTATTATTCCGCCAATTATTATTCCATCGCCAATATTGATGTCCTTTAACTTCTTGCCAATATAGACGAAGTCATCTGGAATTTTAAATTCATATACTTTTGCTTTTCCTCCAAACATGAAGTTTATTGAAAGTTTCATTCCTCGATCAATTGACTTTACTATTTCGTTTGCAACTACTACCTTCGGATCAATAACTCTGTGAATTTCAAGTGGATCTAGAACTTTGGAATAATCATTTACGTTTTGAATGACGATATTATTTTTTAATCCATTGGATTTTGCCATCAGTCCCAAGACAATATTTAACTCGTCAGATGCAGTTGCCGAGATAAATATCGCGTCTTTTGAAATGTCTTCTTCTTCAAACAATTTATCATTTCTCAAATTTCTATTTACGACAAATGCACTGGTGTATCTGTTTCTAAACTCCTTTGATTTTTCCCTATCAGTCTCTATAATTTTTAAATTTATATTATTTAGATTTGCAAGCATTTGATTTACTATGCTATCTCCCGATGCGATTACAACTTCTTTTGTCGTTTTAGTCTGATGAATGTCAAAGTGATCGAGTTTAAAATTTCTAATATCTCTAGATAAACCCATCAAATATATATAGTCATTTGACATTAAAACTGTATCGCCATTTGGAACTATGAGCCTACCCTCTCTAAGTATTCCAACCACCAAAATTGTGGCAAGTGAACCGATGTCTTTTATCTTTAAATTTTCAAACTCCTCGTCGTAGTTTATTAAATGACCAGTTACTTCTATTTTTCCCTTTCCAAAATAATCAGCTTGATAGTGCTCATAACTTCCAATCAGTTTGATTAAAATTTTTCCAGTCTCGAGGCTCTTGTTAAATACATTTACCACATTATTAAAAGTGTTTTTTAAATAATTTATCTCCGATACATTCTCAAGTTCATCGAGCCTAAGTATTACTTTTGTGTCTACGTCTTTTAAGACAGATGCAATAATCAAATTTGTCTTGTCGCTATCTGTAGCTATAATTACATAATCGTATTTTTTCAAATCGAATTTAATTAAAAATTTGCTATCAAGCACGTCGCCAACATAAGTATTTACTTTATCTGATAGGTTATTTATACTTTCTTGATCTCTTTCAATTCCGTCAATTTCAAAATCTTCAAGTACAAGTGCATTGGCAATCGAAGAGCCAACTTTTCCCAAACCAATTACTAGTATTTTCAATTAAATGCTCCTTTTTTTCTATTGCTAAAAGAAAATAATGCCATTATCGTAAAGAATTCAAGTCTTCCCAAAAGCATCAAAATGCTAAAATATATTTTGTAAAAGTCGCTATACAATGCAAAATTTTTAGTAGGTCCAACTCCTGCAAATCCAGGTCCAACATTTGAAAGTGTAGTTATAACAGATGAAAAGCTAGTCATTATATCTGTTCCGGAAAATGTCACTACTGCTGTCGATATAAGTACAACCATAAAATACGTTCCAAAATATGCCATTATTCCAAAAACTATGTCGTCATCGACATTTTTTCTGCTGCTCCTTATTGGAAGAACTGCCCTTGGGTGAGTAACTCTATTTAGCTCGCGAGCTATTAGTTTTGCAAGAACTACAACTCTTATAATTTTAACTCCACCGCCAGTTGATCCAGCACATCCTCCAAATATCATGCATATCAATAAAATAAACCTCGAAAAACTTGGCCACAAGTCATAATCAGAACTTACAAATCCCGATGTAGATGAAATTGATGTAACTTGAAAGGCTGAATCTTTAAAAGATTCTCCAAGAGTGCCATAGCCTGTATTGTATAAATTTAGTCCAATTAAAATTATTGCGCCTGCTATAAATACAAACCAAAATCTAATTTCACTACTTGTGAGTATCTCTTTAAATTTCCTCTTTGTAATGAGTGCGTATACCTGAAAATTTGTGGCACACATAAACATGAATACAGACATAATTATCGGAACGGTATAGCCCTTATAAGAGATAAAAGAGTCGTTATTAGAAGAAAAACCTCCAGTTCCAACTACACCAAATGTGTGCACAACAGAGTCAAAAACACTCATGCCCGCTGTCTTTAAAGCTGCAAAGAGTGCAATTGTTATGGCTATATAAATTATATAAAGTCTTTGTGATGATTGAGATATTCTCGGCTCAATTTTCCCTGAAACAGGTCCAGGCGACTCCGCCTTATAAATTTGAAATCCACCTACTCCAAGTCTTGGCAACAGTCCAACAGTAAAAACTAAAATTCCCATTCCACCTATCCAGTGAGTAGTCGATCTCCAAAGCACAATTGACTTTGGAAAAGATTCTATATCGCTAATTACAGATGCACCAGTTGTAATAAATCCAGACACAATTTCAAAAAATGAGTCGACATAGCTCATGTCCGTTCCAATATAAAGAGGCAAAGCTCCCATTATGGACACGGCGAGCCACGAAAATGTAACTATCGCTATGCCATCGGTGGGAGTCAAGACCTTTTTATTAATTTCAATTTTAACTAGTGCAAATCCAATAACAATAGATGCAAAAATTGCAACGACAAATCCTCTAGCCGATCCATCTTTTGCAACAAGACCTATAATTAATGACGGGACCATAAAGGCAACTTCTATAATCAAAATTAATCCTATTATCTTTGAAATTAATTTATGATTCATTAGAACCCCTGCCCCTTATGGTGTTTAACGCACTCGAAAATCTATTTTCAGAGTAGAAAATCTTTTTCATATTTACTACCTGTTCGTGTTTTGAAAATACAATTATCCTGTCGCCCTCATTAAGCCTTGTAGATCCATTTGGAACAATCACATCTAGACCTCTAACTATTGCTATTATTAAAATTCCCCTAGGCAATTCGAGTTCTCTTAGAGTCTTTCCGCAGACCACGTGTTTTCTCTTTATAATTAATTCCAATCCCTCAACTTTTCCATTTAAAAATAGATTTAGAGAAAGTGAGTTCTTACCTCTTATTTCCTTTAACATAACTGCTGCAGTTATATAAGATGTGTTAAATACGCAGTCGATATTTAATTTATCAATTACCTTGTCATAATTTGTCCTAGAAATCTTGGCAACAGATTTATAAATATCATTTTGTTTTGCAACAAGTGATAGAAGTAAATTTACTTCGTCAATTCCAGTTGCAGCTACAAATGAGTCGTAGCTGTGAATCATCTCATCTTCTAAAAGAGATATGTCTGTTCCATCACCATTAATAATTTGAGCTTCTGGCACTATTTCTTTTAGCATTAGACAGCGATCTCTATTTATTTCTATAATTGTCACATTTACATTTTCTTTAAGTAGTAACAAAGCGACATAAAGTCCAGTTTTTCCACCGCCAACTATCATTGTATTCTTTAGTCTTTTAGCTTTTTCAACGCCAGTGTGGATTTTGTCAAACTGCTCAATATTTTCAGCATCTCCAGCCAAAATTATATTGTCATTTTCCTTTAAAACAGTCTGTCCATTTGGAATAATCGCATTTCCTTCTCTGGATATCGCAGCTATAAGTAAGTCATTTATTCTCTCAATTTCCATAATTCTCTTGCCGACAAAGCTTTCATCTTTTCTTATATTAAATTCTACAAGAGAAACTTTTCCCTCAGCAAAATAATCAGAATAAAGCTGATATCTCTTCAAAAGATATCTTACAATAGATTTTGCAGTTGCGTGATCGGGGTTTATGATTTTATCTATGTTTAGCTCTTCACTTATAAAGTCCAAATGCTTTCTGTATTCTGGATCTCTAACTCTTGCTATGGCAAATTTTGAGCCAAGTTTTTTGGAAATTGTACACAAAATTACATTTGCCTCGTCATTTGTCGTAGTAGTCGTACTCTCTCATGTCAAGTTCTTCTAGTACTTCAAAATCCAACGCATTTGCATATATACTCATAACGTCAAGTGAACTTGTTATATTTTCAATTACGTCTTTATTGTTGTCAATTACAGTTACTTCATAGTTTTCTTCTATGAGTTCAGATGCAAGCCTATGTCCCAGTTTACCTACTCCTACAACTAAAGCTTTCATAATTCCTCCTAAAAAATTGGATTTAATATTATCGAAAATTTATATTCAGAAAATATCTCTTCCAACTTGTCTTCCATAATCTTTTTAATTCTATCCTTTTCTTCCTTTGCCTTTATCGTTTCGGCATTGTAATCCACATCTATATAAATAGTATCTCCGTGGAGAACTATATCGTGAAAAGAATATATATTTAAGTTTGATCTTACAATTTTTGCAATTTCCCTTTCAACGTGATTTATAATATCTTCAGAACTTCCAAGGGGATCTGGATGTATTATTAAAGTTATGTCCAAAAGCTCTGATACTTCTCTTTCCACTTTATCTACAATATTGTGAACCTCTTCGAGAGTCATGTCATAATTCAGCCCAGCATCAATTATAACAATTACATTTTCTGGTCCAAAATCTGTCACGCGGATGTTGTGAACATTTGATATCCCTTCATAACTATTTACCTTGGCCTTAATTTCGTAAACTGTCTCCATTGGAAGTCCCTTTCCCAAAATAATTGAAATAGTTTCATTTATGAGGTCAATTGCAGTATACAAAATAAATAAAGCTACTACAAGTCCGACGTATCCATCGAGTGTAACTTCAAAAGTTTTTTCAATTGCAATTGAAATTAAAACAACAGAAGTTATCAAGACGTCGCTTAAAGAGTCCTTCTCAAGAGCTTTTAAAGTTCCAGATTCTATTGCAGCACTAACCTTATTGTATAAATTTGCCTGCCATATTTTTATAAGTACGGTTACAATTAAAACTATAACTGTATAACTTGGATACATAAGGGCCACGGGCTTAATTATTCTCTTAATAGAAGCTCTTAAAAATTGAAATCCAACAGTTAAAACTATACCACTTACGATAAGAGAGATTAAATACTCAAGCCTTCCGTGTCCATAAGGGTGAGAACTGTCGCTTGGCTTTGCAGCAAGCTTTATTCCAACTATAGAAATTATTGAGCTGACACAATCTGTAATATTATTTACTGCATCAGATAAAATTGATATAGATCCAGTAAAAAAATACAGTATGACTTTTATAACTGCAGCTACTAAATTTGAAATAAGTCCAAGAGTTGAAGTTTCTTTCGTAACCTTCTGCCTGTTGTAGCCGCCTTTTTCTTTATTTCTATTTAAAATTAATTTCCAAAACATTTTATTCCTCAATTTATTTAAATATCATAAATTTTACTTTCATATTATCTTTTAAGTAAAACACTTTAAGTATAAAACTTAAAAGAGCTTGTCATCATTATATCATTCTAATTTTAAGAATTAAAGGCTGCGAAATTTCTATAGGTTTTGTGCAAATAAAAAAGGCCTTCCACATAGAAAGCCTATTATAAACTTAATTTTTCCTAATCGCAAGGTGAATATCTTTTTCGTCGATTCTTTTTTTCGTATACTCTTTTAAAAGCACATAGAATGTTGAAAATAATGGAATAAAAATCCACATTCCCACAACCCCAAAAAGCGATCCGCCGAGAGTTATCGCAATAAGGGTCCAAAGTGCAGGAAGTCCAACTTTATTTCCAACGACTTTTGGATAAACTATATTTGATTCAACCTGTTGCAATATTACAACTAATACTATGAATACAACTGCCTTTGTCGGATCTTCTATTACTGTAAGCACAAATCCCATAGCTCCACCGATAAATGGACCAACTACTGGAACAAGATCTGTTACGCCTACGATTACTCCAAGAGTCGCTCCGTTTGGTATTCCAATTACAAGACATAGAAGCCCCGTTGCAATACCTATAAATAGTGCAACTGTAAGTTGTCCCTTGATAAAACCATAGAAGTTATCGTGCAATATGTGCGCTACATGAAGTATTTTATTTGCGGTCTTTTCTTTAAAAAATGCAAATGAAAGTCTCTCTCCTTGATAAGAAAGTCTCTCCTTATCTGCCAATATATATATTGAAGATATAAGTGCAATTAAAAAAGTTACAAGACCTCCAACAATACTTGAAGCTGTGCTAAGCGCTCTTCCAACTACATTAGAAGTATTTTCGTTTGACAAAAAGTTTTTGACTTCATCAAATGCACTTTTCCAACTCAAGTTATTATATTCTTCCTGCAATCTATCAGAGTACCTATTTACAAAAGGTATCTCTTTAGATTTATCTATTGTGTTTTGTGCAAAAGCCGGAATAGATTTTTCTAATCCTTTAAATGACTCTGCAAGCTGTGGAACTACAAGTCCCATTATTGCTGAAAACACCACAATTATTAATATATAAGAAATTAAAATTGATAGAGTTCTCTTGTGACGCCTAAACTTTTCGCTTTTAATTTTATTAAAAAATTTATTTTCTAAAAAGTTTAGAGGTATTTTTATTATAAATGCAATCGCTGCACCAATAATAAAAGGTGTCAAAATTCCAAAAATTAACGCAATTAAATTTCCAACAGATTTAGAATTTCTAAATAAAAATGTCACAAAAATAAGTGCAAGTCCAGTCAAGAATATCTTTTTGTATACAGTTTTGTTAAAAGATATTCTCTTATAGTAGTTATCGCTTTCTTGTTGGCTTCTTTCTGTCATAATTTTTCTCCAAAAAATTTGTCCATTATTTTTATATACTCGTCAATAAATTCGTCTTTAGTTTCGCTATCTTCTAGAAGGGATTTTCTATCGTATTTTAAAAATAGTTTTGCCTGACTTTTTATAAATTCAAGAGCATTTACTTTAAAGTCATCACTTCTACTTCCATGGGGAAGATTTGCATTTCTAACTACTACAGACTTGCTGTCGTAATTACTGCCTTTATCCTCCATCTCAAAAATAATATCAAAATTTATATTGGAGTCTTTTTCTTCTTTTTCAGTATAAGTAATTCCAAACTTTCTATCCTCTTTACTCTCTTTTATAGCTTTAAGGGGTAGCAAAAATCTCGCAGGGCTTATTGCGAGCATATTATTATTGTCATCATCTTTTGTCAAGACAATTTTGCCACTGTTTGAAAAATTTTTATCATTAGCATCTTTAAAAAAATGAGATTTATCTTTCATAAAATCACCTTTTATGTTTTTCAAAATCCTCTCAGTGCATCGGGCCTAAAGCTCTTCTTCTTAAGAGTTTGATCAATTGCCTCGATTAACTTTTCTCTGTCCTTATTGAGAGTACCAGCTAAAAGAATAAAGTTAGAAGCGTGATTTGACCTAAAAATAGTTCCCTCTGAATCAACATTTTCCAAGAAAATCTTCATCTCTTCTAGAATCTCTGCGGCATCTGGCATTTCAAACTTTCCTGCAACATAGTCCTTGTAGAGTGGAGTATTTTTATAAATTCTCATAGTGAGATATCCCAAGTAATCCGGTTTTGTATCGGAAATTAACTTTGCAGTTCCAACTGCATTTTCTCTCATTCCTTTTACTCCGCCAAGTCCTGCGATTATAGTTATTGAAGATTTAAATCCAACTTCTTTTACCTTTTTCATCGCCTCTACATATTCTTCATATGTCACGCCTTTATTTATTTTTTTGAGAAGATCTCTATCGCCTGTCTCAAATCCAATATAAAGCATCTCAAGGCCATTTTCATAGAGTTTTTTTAATTCTTCCACAGATTTTCTATTTATATCCTGCGCTGTGGCATAGGAAGAAACTCTCTTTACTTTTGGAAAATACTTTTTGATTGTGTCAAGAATTTCAAGCAAATCCTCTGTCTTTAAAACTAATGCGTCGCCATCTGCTAAAAATATTCTTTCGAAATAGTCTCCATATCCAGACATTTCCTTTAAATCTTTTTTAATATCTTCGACGCTTCTTATTCTAAATTCATCATCTTTATACATGTAGCAAAAAGTACAGTCATTGTGTGAACAGCCAACTGTCGCTTGAATAATTAAAGATCTGGATTCAGAAGGCGGTCTAAATACATTTCCGTAGTATTGCATATCTCTCCCCTTTTCTTATATTATTAAAATCTCTTTCCGTGTTTTTTTAACAAATTATTTTTAAGATCCCACAAGTCTTGAGATAGATCCACAATGTATTGGTTTGGGTTGTCAATTCTAGTAGTTTCATCCCACAAAGTGTTTAGCTGATCTTTTACCCTCTGTTTTATATCATCAAGTTTTGGAAGATCATATACAAGTTTTCCCTTGTCATAAATTTTTACTAAAACTTTTTCTGCTCTATAATTAGTTAAAGTTTTTCTCTTCCAAGTATAAACTGGGTGGAAGATTTCATAATTATCTTCAGGAATTTTTTCGTCTTTTAAAGCCACTACATCACCTATGGCTTTGTTTGTGTCCTTGTCGTAGAATCTATATACTTCTTTAAAACCTGGAGTAGTTATCTTTGTGACATTTTCGGAAATTTTAATTTTTGGAATAATCTCTCCGTCTTTTCCAACTACGCCAGTTAATTTATAAACTCCTCCAAAAACTGGAGATGATTTAGAAGTTATAAGTCTTTCGCCGACTCCAAATGAATCTATCTTAGCACCTTGATTTAGTATATTTCTTATAGTGTACTCATCAAGTGAGTTTGAAGCCATTATCTGTGCGTCTTCATATCCTGCATCATCTAACATCTTTCTAGCAATGTTTGAAAGATAAGTTAAATCTCCAGAGTCAATTCTAATTCCCTTCGGTCTAAATCCGCGTGGCACAACTTCTTCATCAAATACTTTAATTGCATTTGGAATTCCTTCGCGAAGTGTGTCATAAGTGTCTACTAGTAGTAGACAGTTATCTGGATATACTCTTGCAAAAGCTCTAAAAGCTTCAATCTCTGAATCAAACATTTGAACCCATGAGTGCGCCATTGTGCCAAGAGCTGGTACTCCAAACATCTTATCAGAAAGAGTATTGGCAGTTCCCGCACAACCTCCGATGTATGCAGCTCTTGCTCCAAGATTTGCTCCTGAATAGCCCTGCGCTCTTCTTGATCCAAATTCAACAACTGGTCTATCTCCTGCTTGACGAACTATTCTAGATGCCTTTGTCGCAATCATTGATTGGTGATTTATAGTTAAAAGCACCATTGTTTCAAGCATTTGAGCTTGAAGAGCTGGTCCCTTAACTATTACAAGTGGCTCCCCAGGAAAAGCCAAAGTTCCCTCTGGTATTGCCCAAACGTCACATTTAAATTCAAAATTTCTCAAATATTCTAAAAAGTCGTCGTCAAAAACTTCTTTTGATTTTAAAAACTCTATATCTTCGTTAGAAAAGTGAAGATTTTCCATATATTCAATTAATTGTTCAAGTCCCGCAATTATAGTATATTCTCCACCATCTGGCACTGAGCGAAAGGACATATCGAATACAACTTCAACATCTTTCATGCCCTCTTCGAAGAAACCATTTGCCATTGTAAGTTCATAAAAATCAACTAAAAGAGTTAGATTTTTCTTAACATTATATTTTTTCATAAAGCTCCCTCTTATCGATTAAATGTTACTTTAGATTATAACATAAAAGTGATTCTTTTTATAATTTTACGCATTTGCAAAAATCATAATGACTACTATAATAAAAACTATATTATAATAGTAAATAATATTTAAATTAATTTTAAGGATATAAAACTGTGTTATAATTGAACTAGATTGGTAATGGTGAAAATGGAAGAAAAAGATATAAAAGAAATAAAAGACATTGAGAGATCTTTAATAAAGACTTACAGACGAGATATATTTAAAAAATTCGTAAAGGCTATAAACGAATATGAACTGATAGAACCAAATGACAAAATAGCCGTGGCAATTTCTGGAGGGAAGGATTCACTTACTCTTGCAAAGCTAATGCAAGAATTAAAGCGTCACAATAAGATTCCTTTTGAACTTGAATTTATTGCGATGGATCCTGGATATCTTCCAGAAAATAGAAATAGGCTTGTCTTTAATTGTGAAAAACTTGGCATTCCAGTTAAAGTTCACGAATCCGATGTCTTTGAAGTTGCAGAAAAAATGAGTCAAGGAAAAAGTCCTTGTTATATGTGTGCGAGAATGCGCCGTGGAAATTTATATGCAAGAGCTAAGGAACTAGGTTGCAACAAACTCGCTCTTGGACATCACTTTGACGATGTAATAGAAACAGTCATGCTTAATATAATTTATGCTGGCGACTTTAAAACTATGATGCCGAAATTAAAATCACAAAATTTTGAAGGACTTGAACTTATTAGACCAATGTATTTGGTTCACGAAGAAGCAATAATTAGATTTATGAATTCAACTGGCCTAAGAGCACTTGACTGTGCCTGCACCGTCACAGAGAAAAAGTCAGGCAACAAGAGATTTTTCGTAAAAGATTTAATTAAAAAATTAAAAGAAGACAATGAAAATGTAGATATAAATATTTTAAGAGCAACAGAAAATGTCAATTTCGACCAAATCTTAGGATACAAAAAGGGAAAAGATAAACATTCTTTTCTTGAATTTTATTAAGATCGGAGGAATTATGGAAGAACTAAAATTTGTTTCTTGGAATGTAAACGGACTTAGAGCGGCAGTGAGAAAGGGATTTTTAGACAGCTTCGAAAATCTCGATGCCGACATATTCGCACTCCAAGAAATTAAAATGCAAGAAGGTCAGATAGAACTTGACCTAGAAGACTACAAAGAATATTACAACTATGCAGAAAAAAAGGGTTATTCTGGCACTGCAATATTTACAAAAAAAGAACCACTTAAAGTTTCTTATGGAATTGGAATAGAAGAACATGACCGCGAAGGACGGGTTATCACACTCGAATTTGATAATTTTTACTTTGTGACAGTTTACACCCCAAATTCAAAAAGAAAATTGGAAAGACTTTCCTATAGACAAAAGTGGGAAGATGACTTTAAAAATTATTTAAACGGCTTAAAGAGCAAAAAGCCAGTAGTAATATGTGGAGACTTAAATGTCGCGCACAAAGAAATTGACCTCGCAAATCCATCTACAAATAGAAGATCTGCAGGCTTTACTGACGAAGAAAGAGAAAAATTTACAGCACTTTTAGAAAACGGATATATCGACACATTTAGATTTTTCTATCCAGATAAAGAAGAAGAATACTCATGGTGGAGCTACTTTGCTAAATCCCGTGAAAGAAACGTGGGCTGGAGAATAGACTACTTTGTAGTCTCACAAGATCTTAAAGAAAATTTAGTCGATGCAAAAATTCATCAAGAAATTATGGGTTCAGATCACTGCCCTGTTGAACTTACGATAAAATTATAAAGGAGATTTACATGGAGAATTTATTATCAGTACCTATTAAAGACGATATCTATTACGTTGGAACTAATGACAGAACTACACCACTTTTCGAAGGAATGTGGCCACTTCCACACGGAATTGCCTATAACTCATTCATAATAAAAGGTGAAAAAAACATAATTGTCGATTTAGTTAGAGTAAACACAGTCTCAGTTTACCTAGACAAAATAAAAGAAATATTAGATGGAGAAGACCTAGACTATATAATAATAAACCACATGGAACCAGATCACACTTCATCAATTAAAGCTGTCCTCGACATCTATCCAAACGCAAAGCTAATTACAAATAAAAAAGCTGTGGCACTTTTAGAATCCTATTACGATATAGATGACAATATTGAAGTCGTAAAAGACGGCGACACATTAAAACTTGGAGACCGAGAGTTCACATTCTACATGACACCAATGGTTCACTGGCCAGAATCAATGGTAACTTATGAAGCAGCTACAAAGACACTTTTCTCACAAGATATCTTTGGAGGATTCGGAACACTTGATGGAGCAATTTTTGATGACCAAATTGAATTTACTAAAAGATATTTAGAAGAAAGTACAAGATATTTTATAAATATCGTTGGAAAATATTCACAACAGGCACTAAAAGCCCTTGGAAGACTTGCAGCCCTTGACATCGAATTGATCTGCCCAGTGCACGGACCAGTTTGGAGAGACAATCCAAAAAGAATAATAGACCTATACACATCTCTTGCAAAACAAGAGACAATTGATGGATGCGTAGTAATATACGGATCAATGTATGGAAACACAGAGCAAATGGCAGAAGCTGTAGCAAAGGGACTTGTAAAGGGCGGACTTAAAGATGTAAAAATCCGTGACATAACTAAGACATCTAACTCATATTTACTTTCAGATATTTGGAGATATAAGGGAGTAATCTTGGGATCATGCTCTTACGACAACAATCTATTCCCTCCAATGGACTATTTACTTTCAGAAATTTCTCACCAAAGAATGAAAAATAACTATTGGGGAATTTTTGGATCATACTCATGGAGCGGCGGAGCACTAAAAACTCTAAAAAAATATATGGAAGACGGAAAATATGACGTGCTAGAAACACAACCTGAAATAAAAGGTTCCGCAAATGACGAAGAAATCGAAACACTAATTGCGTTTGGAGAAGAGATGGCAGCAAAAATTTTAAATAAATAGAATTTGACATGAAAATGACCTGAGCTACTGAAAGCTCAGGTCTCTTTTTATATTAAAATAATTTTCACTTCATCAACCAAAACGTAGCACAAGTCGCATTTACAGAATAAGAATTATGAAGAAAGAGTCCATCCACTCCGTAACCCCAAGCGTAGTAGCAATTACAATTATAATACCTACAAACTCGTCATCCCGAGCGCAGTCGCATTTACTAGATAAAAATAGAAATCAAAAAAGCATGACAATCGAACCGCTCGAGGCCGCTTGGCCAAGAAATGTCCTCTTGTCATACTTTTTCTTTGCTAAAATTAAAAAAATTATTAACCAAAATGCCCGCATCCAGTATATAAAGTAAAATGAGAGTCACACTTACAATGTAAGACCTACGACGGAATCAAATATTCCTGTTAGGTCTTTAAGAGATCTAGAACTTGAGTAGAGAAAGTCAATCCATCACGTCATCCCGAGCGCAGTCGCACTTACAGTATAAGACCTACGACGGAATCAAAGATTCCTGTTAGGTCTTTAAGGGATCTAGTAGTAAAGGAGGTAATAATTAACCTTAAAAAATAATTTTTACAACAAATAAAAAATTACAAACTTCTCATAAAATCAATACTGCAACTCCACAACAACAAGATCTTTCGACTTCGCTTGTTCCTTCGTCACAAGCTTCGCTCAAGATGACGTTTATTGGGTTTGTTAATTAATTTGTTCTACTCAAGACTTTGTCTTTCGTTTCGCTTAGAATGACGTAGTGTTGGGACTTTCTATAGATTAATCTATTTCTGTACCTTTATTAAATATTTTATTCATAGCAGAAGTGTATTGTAGTAACTTCAGCAAGAAGCGTTTCGTAAAAAACCGTAAAAAATTTCAGCATGTTTGAGCAAACCATAATGAGTATCTACAAAAGAATAAAAATATATGAATAAGTAATTTATAAAAATATAAAAACTTGCGAGTTCTGAAATTTAGTTTTTTTGCGGAGAAGTAAAAAGATTAATATAAAGAATATGTCATCCGAAGAGGGCGTGGGGGTTTGGTTGGAAGCACGAAGGATAGGAAAGGGGGCCTCGCAGCGAATGCGAAATGCCCCCTTTCTTGTCCTTCGAATAAAGAATTAAAACATAGTTTTAGAAAATAACTTGTATTTAAGAAAACTTTCAGAATAAAAAATTACAACCTTCTCATAAAATCAATACTGCAACTCCATAACAACAAGATCTTTCGACTCGCACTACGTGCTCGCTCAAGATGACGTTTATTGGGGTTGTTAATTAATTTACTTCACTCAAGGCTCCCCCTTTCGTTTCGCTCAGAATGACGTAGTGTTGGCATTATGATCATAATAGATTTATTTTGTGCCTAAATTTTAAAATATTTATATTCTATAAAAACTGAATGTCAGAATAATTTTCATAAAGAAGCGTTTCGTAAAAAACCGCAAAAAATTTCAGCATGTTTGAGCAAACCATAATGAGTATCTACAAAAGAATAAAAATATATGAATAAGTAATTTATAAAAATATAAAAACTTGCGAGTTCTGAAATTTAGTTTTTTTGCGGAGAAGTAAAAAGATTAATATAAAGAATATGTCATCCGAAGAGGGCGTGGGGGTTTGGTTGGAAGCACGAAGGATAGGAAAGGGGGCCTCGCAGCGAATGCGGAATGCCCCCTTTCTTGTCTTTCGAATAAAGAATTAAAACACAGTTTTAGGAAATAACTAACACTACAAATCCAAAACTATAATATCTTTTACCCTTTTTCTCACGCAGCAAATTTTCTTGTTCTTTCGTCACAAGTTTTGTTAATAAGACTTTTTTAATAAAATGCGCAATAAAAAAATGCCATTCCTATTTCTATAGTAAAATGGCATTTTTAAAATGCAACTGAATTTTCCATCCAATGATAACTTTTTGGTTCTAACACTCTTTCATCACTCTTTCTAAATGAGCAAATATAACTTAAAATTCGCTTATCAAATCATTTACATATCTTCTAATTTATAAAACTAAAAACTAATTTATTAAATATAACTCAAAGTTCCAACTCTAAAACTTTGTATCCAATAAACAGAATTTAATCCTATATTTCAAAATTTAAAATCGTACATATCAACATCTTACAACAATCTATATAAAAGTCATTGACTTATTAAGTTTAAAAAGAATCAAAAACTTTCTACTGTAAATAGTCGAGATAAATATAGTTTTAATTGGATGGAATTTTCAAGCTACATACCAAATATTACTTTGCTATCGCTTTAGTATATTATTTGGTATTACTATTATACCCCATAAGCAAAAAATAAACCACATTTTTTTCAAAATTTTTAAAATTTTTTTATATTTTTTTATAAATGGCTATTTATACACATTTATTGTGTAAATTTTTTTAATATTTTAATAAAAATAAAGTTTTTATGTGATTTATTTTTATTTTATTTCATGCGTAAATTTAATTTTAAAATCATTCTGAAAAATTTTTCTACAAGAACAGAATAATTTATCATTTTATATTTCACAAAATAATTGAATCTATATTTTAAACTTATAAGCTTAATTTTTATAGATCATTGTTATTTAATGTAATGAATTTAAAAAATATCGCAACAAAAAACTCCCCCTCTAGGGGGAGTCCTCGTCCGTTTTCACGGTGTAAAAAAAGTAATTTATTTCATTAGTGATTGCAAAATTGAATATTTTTTATACATATTTTCAAAGGTATAAAATATATTTTTATTATCTTATCACCAATATATTTTTTCGTCAAGCTTTTTCTAATTCTCTAGACAAGAATTTATCTATTTCTAAAAAGTACTCGGATTTGGCAAGTATTAATAGTTTATCTCCCGCCCTTATCGCATCATTTGCCTCCGGAACAAATTCGTAATTGTCCCTTTCTATAGAGATTATTATTAAATGTCTTGGAAAGTCAATCTCCGCTAAGGTTTTTCCTATAATATTTGATCCCGCATTTACTCCATATTCAAATACTGAATATTCTGATAAATCTCTTTCTGGAGTTTCCAACAAATTTTTGTCCTTTAATTGTCTTTCAAAAAGTGTTTCATAAACTGGATCTACTCTTAATACTTCTGCAACATAGTATGCGACTACAACAACTATTGATAGTCCTATTAAATGTTCAAAAGTTGAAGTCATTTCACTTACTAGCACGATTGAAAGAATTGGACTTCTGACAACTGATGCAAGTATCCCGCTCATTCCAAGGATTATAAAGTTTACATAATATGGATGAAGTCCACTATAATTTCCAAAAAATGCGTATACAAGAGCACCACAAGCTCCTCCTATAACTAGAACTGGCAAAAATATTCCGCCTTGAACTCCACTTCCATAACAAAATGTTGTGTAGAAAAGTTTGATTACTATTATGAGAAGTATATATTTTAGTGAAAATTGTATGTTTGCAATGCTTTCTAAAAGTGAGTGTCCTCCGCCTGTCATTTCTATAAAAAAGTATCCGACTAAAATTGTGACACCCATAAGTACAGAGTATTTTATCGCTTTTGAATTAAATTTTTTGAAAAAATCTTGAAATGCAACGATTAATTTGTTAAAAAGTACTCCTATAAATCCTGTACAAATTCCAATTATTACTGCGATCCACATGAATTTAATTGGGAGGGATTCTTTTACTGCAAATGAAAAGGAAGTGTCATAGCCCATTATTGCAAATGATACGTAATTTGCTATGATTGATGCAATTAGCGATGGAAGTAACACGAATTTTGAAAATGATTTGTGAAGTTCTTCCATTGCAAAGATACATCCTGCCATTGGTGCGTTAAAGGCTGCTGCAAGTCCCGCTGCAGCTCCTGCTGTAATCATATATTTTACTTCGTCAGGTGGTCTTTTTAAAATTCTGCCAATTGTCTTTGCACTGGCGCCGCCCATTTGAATTGAAGGACCTTCTCTTCCCATTGAAAATCCCATCAAGTTTCCAAGTCCTCCACCTACGATTTTAGATACTAGGGTTTTTTCTGCATTCATGTCAAATTTTCCGAGTATCTCTCCTCTAATTTGAGGAATACCACTTCCTCCAGAAAGTGGTGCAATCTTTAGTAAATAACTTATAATAACAGAAATAACTAATGCTAGAACTAATATTATAATTACATTTTTGTAATCAAAGCTTGCATACATTGTCTCTCTAAAAATTCCCATCTTAGAAACTATAAATCTATACAACACAGAAAACAGACCAGCGAAAGTTCCAACGACTATAGATTCAAATAATATTGCGATTATAGTCTGCTGCTTGTTGTAAAAATTATTTCTCATTTTCCATCATCCTCTTATTTTTTAGCTCATTCCACTGAGCTTGATTTAATTTTAAAACTTCTATCGCATCACTTTTCCTTTCGATTTTATCAGGATTAGTGTTAATTCTAAATGCAACTTCATTTAGTAGAGTTCCCTTTAATTTAGAGTCAAATTTAAAAGATCTGCCCCTATATACATCTGTAAATTCTCCATCAATTCTTAGATTTTTGTCGTCATGATATATGAATTTTTGATTCAAAGGATAGTAACTCATTCTAAAGTTTCTTCCATTAATGTGACCATAAAATGTATTGTAGTGATCGTTTTTTTCTTTAGATATTCTAAATTGAAAATCTGGAAGAGTGATTTCAAATTTATCTTTAAAATCTAAAAAGTAAAGTTTATCCAAAGAATAGAGCTTAACTAGTTTGCCGTCCTCGTCAGTTATTATATAAATCTCAAGCTCATCTCTATTTTCTAAATCTCGATCGAGCTTTTTCTTTATAATATCAAATGCTTTGGCAATTTTTTCATAAGAAAAGTTGTCTCTCGTCTTGTAAAATTCAAAAGTTTTGTCGATTAAATTTTTTAATTTATCGGGCTCTAATGTGATTTTATATTTATAATTCGACACCTTTCTAACTTTTATTGAATGAAGGACGTCTGTGTATTCATCTTTTACACATTTTTTGAGCTCATTATTGTAATCGCTAAAGGATTTGGGAGCTTTAAATAGATCTTGTTTATTTATGTTGTATCCAAGCTCTCTAAAAGCTGTTGAATTTTTATAAAGGCTATTTAAAGTGTTGGAGTCAATATAAAAAACGTATGGTGAGAAATTGCTATCTTCTATATAAACCTCGTTATTTATTACACTTTCTTCGCGAAAAGTCTTGTAATTATTTCCTCTGTTGTATCTTTTGTAAAGATATTTGGACTTATTTAACACATCATTTGTGTTTATATATTGCCATCTCTCTTTATAAAAAATTCCCTTGTCTATAAATAGAGAAAAAGTCATATTCCCTTCCGTCTTTAAGTCGTAATAAATTTCCGAAAGTTCAAGCCCTTCAAAATAATTGTCAATTTGATCTACTGCCCTTGTCTCGACAGAATATAGTGCATTTGCGACAATTTTTTTTGGATATGTATTAAATTTATAAAAGCCAAAGGCAATGGCTATAATTAACGCCAGGCCGATTAAAATCCTTTTAGTCTTCATCATTAAACACCTATTAATAGTTTACAACAAAGTTAAAAAAATACCAATAAAAAAGAGCCTTTTGCTCTACAAAAAGGCTCTAATAAATTAAGTTGTTTTGTCTCTCCATTTTCCAAATTTAAAATATATTAAATTTAAAATCATATTTAGTGCATAAGATACAGGATATGCAACACTTATTACCCTAATTGAATTGTAAATAGGCATACCTATGTGTACAAATAAAAGTCTAAATATGCAAATTGAAAATAAAGATATAACCATTGGTGCTACTGCTTCTCCACTTCCTCTTACAAATCCAGAAACTGTCTCTGCAACGCCAAATAGCCAAATTCCAAAACTCAAAATAATAAGGAAATCAGCACCATAATCCACAACCTCTGGATCTGAATTAAACATTGCAATAAGTGGTCTTGCAAATACAATTGCAACTACTGAAAGAATTGCAGAAAGAATTAGAGTTATAATTATTGAAACCTTAACTCCCTCTCTTAATCTGTCAAACTTTCTCGCACCCATATTCTGTCCAGCAAATGTCGTTGCCGCCAGGGCGATTGCCTGAAGGGACATAAATAAAAATCCATCGATCCTACCTTCTGCTGCAATACCTGCTATGGCTGCCGATCCAAAAGTATTTATCTTCGCTTGGAACACTACATTTGTAAATGAAAGTAGCGAAGTTTGTACTCCAGTTGGAATTCCAATCTTAAAAATTTGCTTTGCTTCATTCTTGTGAAGCTTGATTTCATTTCCCCTAAGTCTATAGCTTGCATCAGTTTTTAAAAGTGACACTGTAACTAAAACTGCAGATACAATTTGCGCGCTTAATGTTGCAATACCTGCTCCAAGTACAGATAAATCTAAAAGTCCAACGAGTAACAAGTCGAGCACAATATTTACAATAGCAGAGACACACAAGAAGTTAAAAGGTCTCTTAGAGTCTCCCGCTGCTCTTAAAATTGATGCTCCCATATTGTAAACCAAAATAGGTATAGTTCCAAGGAAAAATACTCTCATATAGAGAGTTGCATCTTCTGCAATTTCAGGTGGAGTATCAATTGCCCTAATAAATAGCGGCGTCAAAAGTATTCCTATAACCGTTATGATAAGCCCGGAAGTAATACCCAAGTAGTAGGATACTCCAACAGACTTTCTAAGTTCTTCCCTATTATTAGATCCATAGTATAGAGATATTATAACTGATGCACCAGTTGTAAGCCCCAAAAATAGACCGATTAAAAGGTTGGATATAGGACCAGTTGCTCCAACAGCAGCCATTGGATTTTTGCCTGCGAACTGACCAACTATCATAAGGTCTGCAGTATTATAAAGTTGTTGCAAAAAGTTTGTAAGTAAAAGAGGTATCGCAAATTTAATTAAACCCTCTGCAATGGAGCCTTCAGTTAAATTAATATTTCTACTTATTCTCTTTTTACTCATTGCTATATCTCACAATTCCAATATATACAGTTTCAATTTCACCTGAATTGCTATTCAATAACTCTCCATTTTTTATATCGCTAATGGCAAAAGTTTTTCTAGCTCTGACGCACGCCCCGTATTCATCTCCCGTATTGGCATCCATTCCACTTGGAATGTCTACAGAAACTATAAAATTTCCATGTAAATTAATTATATTTATGACGTCTTTATATAAATTGGATAATTCTCTATTTAGTCCAGTTCCAAAAATAGCATCTACCGCCATCTCGCTCACTTCTAAAGATTCAACCAAATTATTGTAGTCATCTTCATCTTTGATGTAGAAAATTTTATCAGTTAGATTTTTAACTATTTCTAAATTAGTTTTAAAGTCGTCTGACTTATTTTCTCCAATAATAAATATCTCAACTTCTTTTCCATTTAAAATTAAATGACGAGCGATGACAAGGCCGTCGCCACCATTATTTCCACTTCCACATATTATTGTATATGAAGAAGCATCTTTTATTTCATTAAAAATAGCCATCCCTGCGTTTTCCATTAAGACTATAGACTTAACTTTAACTTCGTCGATGGTTCTCTTTTCAAGTTCAATCATCTTTTCTCTCGAAATTGCCATAATTTTCACCTCTTAACATGTATATGATATACGATTTATAAATTATTTTAAAGTCTTTGATAAATTTTTTCACAAAATTTTTCTCTTAAAAATATTGTACTAAAATAAATAAAAAAAAATCCTTAACTATTCATAATTATATTTAATGCTCTCTTTTCGATAAGTTGTGCGACAACTTTGTATTAGCTTTTTTCTATAAATCTTGATTTTTAAATGTATTCATATTAAACTATATTGGGGGGTTAAAATGACAATTCGAGACTTAGAAATATTTATAGAAGTAGTCAGAACTAGAAATATGTCTGTTGCTGCTAAAAATCTAGATATATCGCAGCCTACAGTATCTCATGCAATATCACAAATCGAAAACGAATATAATGTTACACTTTTTGATAGAATTTCAAAAAAGCTATACATAACTGATGTAGGAGCCAGACTCTATAAATCAGCTTTGATTTTACTCGGAGAGTTCGAAAACACAATAATATTTTTGCACGGTTCTTCTAAATGCCACAATATACATCTCGGTGTAAGTCCAAATTTTGGCTCGAAGCTTTTGCTCGAAATAGTTAATGAATTTGAAGAAAAATATAAAGATGTAAATGTGCGCATATATGTCGACTCACGCTACAATTTAGTTGAAAAATTAAAATCAAAAGAAATAAACTTTGCAATTTTAGAAAACGAAACTGGATTAAATAACATCAAATCTTATCCAATTTTTAAAGACGAACTTGTAATTATAACTAACAAAAATTACAGCTTTGGCGACAAAAAAACTTTAACTGCAGAAGATTTAAGGGGAAAAGTCTTTGCAATATCAGAACTAGACGACGAAGCTAAAAAATCTTTTTTAAACTATTTAAAGGGAAAAGATGTATCAATAAATTTAAAATACATGTTGCAAAATAACGACATGTTTTATAAAATAATTAGAAACTCAGATACAGTGGCTTTGGGTTCTAAAAACTTTTTAGAAGATAAAGAAATCAAAAAACACAAATTTGACGATCTAAAAATCGAAAGACAGTTTAACTTAATCTATCAAGAAGACGACTTAATTAAAGATGATATAAGTAAGTTTGTAAAATTTATAGAAGAGAAATTTTAAAAAATGGCAAATATTGAAATAAATATATTAAATACACTTCAAAATATAAGAACTCCCGTCCTAGACTCACTGATGACCTTTATAACGAGTCTTGGAAATGGCGGAATAATTTGGATAATAATCGGAATTCTTTTATTGTTCCAAAAAGACAAAAAGTACAAAAATATGGGCTTTACACTCCTACTTTCGCTAATAATATCCTCAATTATTGGCCTTGGAATAATAAAGCCAATTGTCAGAAGACCAAGGCCCTTTAGCACATTCGACTTTAAGGGTTTATTAATTGATGCGCCTTTGGATTTTTCTTTTCCATCTGGCCATACTGCCTCATCGTTTGCAGCGGCAACATCCATCTATCTCTTTGGCAAAAAATTAGGTCTATACGCATTCTTGCTCTCAATACTCATTTCTTTTTCAAGGATGTATCACTACGTGCATTATCCAACGGATGTCTTCGCTGGAATACTTTTGGGAGTTGTGAGTGGAGTTTTATCTAAGAAAATAAGAGATAATATAGAACTAAAAGTCTCAACTAAATAAAAATATTCGCACCGCTAGGTGCTTATTTTTTTGCAAATAAAAAAGAGACCCTTAAAAGAGTCTCCAAAAATTTTTGAGAACAAAGACAAATTGCAAGTTTTTTTATAATCTTTTGTTCCCTTTAATTTTTATATATCGAATTAAAACACTTATTTGAGATTTAATACTTTTCCAAGTTCTGATAAATCTTTTATAATGTAGTCAGCGCCAACTTCTTCATATTTTTTTCTAACTTCTTCTCTTATTTCTTCTCTTTCTTCTTCTGAAAGTCCATCAAATTTTTCTTTACTTAGTCCCATAAGAGAACTTCCGTCTAAGACTCCAATTGTAACAAGTCCAGCACTTTTTCCTTCTTTAATATCTGATACTGTGTCTCCCACTTTTACGACATTTTTTGTTGAAGAAATTTTTAATGCCTTCATGTTTTCAAAAATCATAAATGGATATGGTCTTCCCATATTGTTTACAGAATTTGGAGTGATATAGAAATCAGGCTTATATCCTTCTTTTTCTGCAACTTTTGTCACAATTTCCATCATCTGATCAGTATATCCTGTAGTTGAGCCTATCTTAATATCATTAGATCTCAAAAGCTCAATGGCATCGAGAAGATGTGGCTTTACTTCAGAATGGTCTTTTACATTTTCTAGTATTTTTTCCTCAGTTATTTCATAAATATTTTTGACGTCTTTTTCAGTCCAGCTAGTGTTATATTTTTCTTCCCACAGGCTATTAATTCTATCCATCTTTAGCATTTCTCTTATGTGATCGATTTTAAGTAGTCCCATTGGCTTTCTAGTTTCTTCTTCAGTAACTTCAATTCCATATTCTAAGAATGCATCTCTAAAGGCTTCAACTGGAGCAATACAACCAAAATCCACAGTCGTGCCTGCCCAATCAAATATAACTGCTTCAAGATTTGAAAAGTCCTTTTTGTAATTTATCTTTTCAAGATATTCCTTAAATATACTTATAAGTCCATAGATGTCGCTTTTATAAATTTCTCCAATATTTCCTATTCTAAAGCTTTCTTTTTCAGTTAATTTTCCTGGATAAATAATATATCCTCTTTCTTTTATGAAATCATACATATCTTTAAAATCAATATTGGCTCCATCTGGATATAAGAAAGTTGAAATAATAGGACCTTGTACTTTTTTATCTAGATATAATTTAAAGCCTATCTTTTCCATCTCTCTATTTAATATATTGTTATTTTCTCTATATCTTTTGGATCTTTCTTTAATTCCGCCCTCTTCTTCAAGTTCTCTTAAAGCTTGTCTAAACGCGAGAACTGTGTGAGTTGGAGAAGTAAATCTCCACTTCCCGTCCTTATTCATTGTAAGATACTGATCATACAAATTTAGACACAGACTTCTGGCATTATCTTTTGAATTTTCAAGAGAATCTTTTTTGCAGATAATAAAACTAAATCCAGGCACGCCTTGAACACACTTGTTGGCACTAGATATTAAAAAGTCAATTCCTATATTTTTAATATCTATCTCAACTCCAGCAAAACTAGACATTGCATCTACAATAAAAACTTTTTTATATGATTTAACAACTTCTCCTATTTCTTCTATATTATTTAAAATTCCAGTTGTAGTTTCACTGTGAACCATCGCTACATGAGTGATGTTTTTATTTTCTTCTAAAACTTTTTTTACATCTTCCTTGTCAAAAATTTCAGAATCACTAACTTCAATTGTTGTATTTTTAATACCTGCAAAGTCTGCTATGCTTATCATTCTCTTGCCATAAGCTCCATTTACAAGTATTAATAATTCTCCGCTTTTTGGAACAGTTGAAGTTATTACAGATTCAACTCCAAAACTTCCACTTCCTTGCATTAAGACTGTTGTATATTCATCATCTAAATTTGCAATCCTTAAAAGTTCACTTCTTATTTCTTGTGTAATATTTTTATAATCTTTATCCCAAGTGCAGTGATCAATGAGCATCTGTCTTTTTACACTTGTTGATGTTGATAGTGGTCCTGGTGTCAATAATTTATATTCCATTTTTCCCTCCAATATTATTTAGCAGATTCTGATAAGTCTTGATGTTCTTTTAATAAATCGACAGTAAGTTTTTTAGGATATTTCTTTACGTCTTTTGCTTTTATACTTTCGTCTTCACTTTCTCCTTCATAAACTGCGTTTGGATAGAATTTAATAATTTCTTTTCTCGCCTCTTTTAAAATTACATCTGCCATTTCTTTACAAATTTTTTCTTTTTCTTCGTTTCCTTTATTTAAAATTGCAAGATTTTCAGTAAGGTAATAAGTTCCCTCTTCTGGGTCGACAAATTCAATTGGCTTTTTCTCTGCCTTTTTAAGAACAGCTTGGTGTCTAAGTCCTATGCCAACTACCGCTTCTCCAACTTCTACCTTCTTCATTGGACCAGAGCCTGAACTTTCAATATTATTTCCAGCGTTTTTATAAATCTTACTCAATATATCCTTTGCCTCGTCTTTTCCGTAGTTATCGACAAGAGCCTGAATTGTAAGCCAAGCAGTTGAAGAGTGCTTTACATCAGATACAGTCAATTTATCTTTGTATTCAGGTTTAGTTAAATCTTTAAAACTCTTTGGCACATCTAAGTTTTCTTTTTCAAGTTCTTTAGTGTTATAGAAAATTGCTCCTTCTTGGACAGTTATAGGATAGCTGTAGTTTGAATTATCTTTATCAAGTGGAACTACATCAGGAGTAAATTCTAGAAAAATATTATCCTTATCTTGAGCGCTGTCCACATAGAAAGAACTCATAGTGAGCATATCTGCCTCAATGTTTTTGCCTTCTGCCATTAGCTTTCCGCCAAGTTCTGAAGTTCCAAAAGTTTTTACAATGTATTTATCTTTAAACCCATTGTCGTCTAGTGCGTTTTTAATCGCCACAATTGCTTCCTCATCTGCATTCGAATAAATTATGATTTTGTCGTCATCATTTGAATTATTACATGCTGTAAATGGCAAAACTAATAAAACTGCCATCAATACTAAAATACTTTTAAATCCTTTAAATTTCATTTTTTAATCCTCTCTTTGTTAGTTTATTTGAAATAATTTTTACAATAATATTTGTAACTAAAATCATAGTAGAAATTACAAATATATCATCAAATCTGATGAAATATTGTAGCTCCTTTATCTTTGTAGTAATTACCATAGTCCTTGCACCTGCAATGAATATTACGGCACTTACTGTAACCATATTATTTATAAAATAATATGTGAAAACTTCGACTATTGTCTTGTATGAGTTTGGTATTAGTATTTTCTTTACATATCTAAACCACGAATCTCCGAGTAAGCTTGAAGTAGTTTCCCAATTTTGATTTAACTTTCCAAGCGAATCCGAAAACATGAGATAAGGTGTCGCAAAATAGTGCACGACATCGCAGACTATAATAATAAATAGAGTGTTGTGGATTGGTGTAGAAGAAAAAGCCAATAGATAGGCAATTCCAAGTACCATTCCAGGAACTGTATTTATAATTGAAGGGGTAATATTTAAAACCCCTGAAAGCTTATTTATATTTTTCTTTCTAGTTGTAAATAACGCTGCAATATAAGAGATAATTGTCCCAATAATAGATGCAAATAATGCAACAACAATTGAATTTTTATAAGCACCCAAGAGCTCATTGTCATTTAAAGTGTTTTTGATATTTACAAGCGAAAAATTTAAATTGTAAGGATAATCCTCAAAAAACGGAATTATCACTACAGAAATTAAAACAGATAGTATTACCAAAACTACAAAAACTGAAAATATAATTATGAATATATCTCTCGCATTATTCTTTCTGACATAAATATTTTTACTTATGTTTTCGCTAGACCTCTTCTCCTTAAAAATAGATATAACAACAATACTTAAAATTGAAGGAATCATCATTATAAGCGCGATGATTGCTCCCTTGTTAAAATCAGGAATTGAACCCATCATCTGTTCGTAAAGAGATTTTGCAATTAGAGGAGTAGTTCCTCCAAGAGATGCAGGTATACCAAAATCTGTAAACGACAAGAAAAAACACTGAATTATAGAAATAATAATGGTAAATCTGATCGGCTTTATAATTGAAATCATAAAGTTTTTAAATCCACCATCGTATAGAAGAGTTGAAACAAGTCCATATCTCTTGTCTATATATTTCATTCCGTTATTTAAAAGAATAAATGACACGGGGACAGTGTAAATGAAATATCCAAGAATCAGTCCTCCCACCCCATAAATATCTATTAGAGGTCTGTTAAATAGCCCAGTTATATAGCCCTGCTTGCCAAAAGAGTGCATAATTGCAAATCCATAAGTAATAGTGGGAAGAAACATTGGAACCATTAAAGAAATTTCCATAAATTTTTTAAACTTCTTATTTATATTCGTAAAATTTATCCCAATCGCAATTATTAAAGCCGCAATAGTTGTTAAAACACTGCTAAAAAGTGAAATAGAAAAACTATTTGTAAAGGCCTTTAGGACGTCGCTACTTGAAAAGATAACTTTAAAATTCTCTACGCTTAATACTCCATCCACTACAAATGCCATCTTTAGCACTGAAATCAATGGATAAATTAAAAATATGGCAAAGAAAATAAATATAAGATACATAAGAAGTTTATGGTTTCTAGTTTTAGAAACCCCTTTATCAAGACTTATCTTTCTCTCCATTTCCTAACCTGCCTGTCTTTCAAGTTCTTGTCTGTCAAAAAGATTGTAGATATTGTCCTTCTTTACTTCGAGCTGTCTTAAAATAAATTCTCTAACAAATTCATCTTCGGGAGATTCTATTATTTCCCTCGGAGTTCCAAACTGTGCAATCTTTCCCTTATTTAAAATAAGAACCTTATTTGATATAGTAAGTGCCTCCTCTGGATCGTGAGTTACAATTATTGTAGTTAAATTGTACTTTGCAGCAATATCCCTTATCCTCTGTTTAATTGACTCCTTAATAATCCCATCAAGTGCAGAAAATGGCTCATCTAGCAGCAAAACTTCTGGTTTCATGACAAGAGTTCTCGCAAGAGCGACCCTTTGTTTCTGCCCTCCAGATAGTTCAGAAATGTCCTTGTCTAAATGATCTTTTAAATTTAAAAGTTCAACTAGCTCGTCGACCTCTTCTTTAGAACAGAGATCAGGCTTATTTTTAAGACCGTAGACTATATTTTCATAAGCATTTAAATTTGGAAATAGCGCATAATCTTGAAACACAATGTTAAAATTTCTCTCTTGTAAAGACAAATTACTCATGTCCTTGTCATTGTATAAAATTTTTCCACTTGAAAGCTCAGTGATGCCTAAAATGAGATTTAATAGAGTTGTCTTACCACTTCCAGAAGGCCCCAAGATGGAGACGATTTCGCCCTTTTTTATCTCTAAACTTATGCCATCTAGAATGTACTTTCCGTCTTCGAATTGTTTTTTAATATTTTCTAGTACTAACATTTAATCCTCTTTCAAAATATATTTTCATAGAACGTAGGGTAATGTACAGAATTAATATCTAAACTAAATCATGACAGTGTAAAGCGTATGTAAAATTAAAAAAAGTAACTGTAATAATGAATTTATATCTCTAAAATTTTATATAATTATTTTAAATTGTAACTTTGAGCTAACTCTAAAATTTGGGCATAAAAAAACTAGCCACGCTCACACGTAACTAGTTAATCTTAAAATTATTGCATAGCGTCCCATTCTTTGTATTCTCGCTTTGCATTTTCTTGTTCTTCTTTTATAACTTTTATATTCAATTTGAAATAAAACATTGTTCTTTTAGATTAGTTATCTTAATAAAATAATATAGATAATACCAAAGATCCAATTTTTTTAACATAAAAACTTTTACTTTAAATAAACCTTAGGTATATGACTTTATTATAATTTACTTAAAATAGATTGATAAACCCAAGCTCATTCATCCTAATCTTGTTAATTCACTAATAAGAGCATTATACGACCATCTCAAATGCTCTTCCATAGTACTCAACGCTTTATCAAGATCTCGAAGTTTCAAAAATCTAATTATCTTTAAATGATATAAAGTGCTTTCTTCAGATGTGTCTGTTAAAATATATGCTTCATGCTTGTAACGAAGTATTTGTGCCCTTATATACTTATAAATATCTTTTATATAAGAATTAGTAGAATTGTTTAATATAAATATATGAACTTTATCATCTTCTTTAGATAAAAAATCTTCATCTAATTTATTACCATTTCTAATCTCGGATAAAATATTCTCAAGTTCAGATTCTAACTCTATCAATTCTTCCTGATTTATATTATTAATAGCAGTTCTTATAGCAAGCTTTTCAATTTCTATTCTAACCTCATAAATATCTGCTATATCTTTCAATGACAAATTTTCAACAATCGTGCCTATACCATCTACACTCTTTACATATCTCTCCTGTTCTAACCTTGTAATAGCTCTCTTTACCGGAGTTCTACTCATATTGAGTGCTTCTCCAATTCCATTTTCTGTTAGAACATCTCCACCTTTTAAATTACCATCTATTATCATTTTTTTTATATAATCATAGGCAACTTCAGAGAGTGTTTTTTTCTTCCTAGTGTCCAGATTATCATAATTCATTTTTTGTCTCCACCCCTGCAACCTAAACTATATTAAATACACTTTTTTCCATTCATTAATAATAATTATACTACTGGATCCCTTGGCTCCTCATTATTTAAAACAGCTTGTAAATTTCCTAATGCAAATTCCTTTAATGCTTTCATTGATTCTATAGAAATATAAGATATATGTGGTGTCACTAGTATACCATCAACATGTAAAATCTCCTCATCTCCTGTAGGTGGTTCTTTATCAATAACATCTAAAATTGCTCCACCTATATTCTTATTATCCACAGCATCAATAAGATCTGGTTCATTTATTATTTTTCCTCTTGCTGTATTTATTATAAAAGCATCTTTTTTCATTAAATCAAATTCATTTTTTCCTACTTTATTTCTATTTTCTTCAACACCTTTTAAATTGATACTTACATAATCAGCAGTAGAAAATCCTTCTTCCCAAGTTACCTTTTTGACGCCATATTCGGATATTTCATCTTCATTTAAGAATTCATCATAAGCTAAAACTTCAATTCCTAAAGGTTTCGCTCTCTCAGCTACAGCTTTCCCTATAGTTCCAAATCCAACTATGAGTAATTTTTGTTTAGAAATTCTATGATTTCTTTTTGTGATGACAGTAGATCCCCATTTACCATCATTTATATCTTTTACTATATTTTTAGCATAATAATTTATTTTTTTATTACTATTATAAATAGCCGCAATTACATAATCAGCTAAGTCTTCAGCACAATATCCTTGTATATTAGTTACTCTTATTCCTTTCTCCCTACATGCATCTATATTTATTCTATCATAACCACCACCATATGTTGCTATTACTTTACAGTTTTCTAATTTATCAATAACTTCAGCTGGTATTTCAGCGTAAACCTGAGCTAAAATTCCATCAGCTCTATATCCAAAAGATTTTAAATCTTCTTTATAATCGTAGTTTGAGTACTTAATTTCTACTCCTGGAAATTTTTCATTTAAAAATGATTTTTCATAATCATAGTCAGACCACTCTTCATCAATTATCCAAATTAACATAATAACCTCCTAATTTAATAATTTATAAAAATATATTTGTTACTCCTGGTATAAAAGTAACTGCTAATAAAACAATTACCAAGCCAAAAATAAACTTGATTATTTCTTTGGTCAAAACAGTCATATTAACCTTAGAAATTGCAGTAGCGACAAATAGATTTATACCATACGGCGGTGTACAAAATCCGATAGCTAAATTCATCGTTAACATAATACCAAATGTTATAGGGCTCATTCCTAGTTTCATGACTATTGGCAATAATATTGGCGTTAATATTATTGTTCCAGGAATATTGTCTATAAACATTCCTACTAATAATAAGAATAAATTTATAAATAACATTATTACCAAACCATTATCGCTTAATGATGTTATAAATGTTGCAATTTTTAATGGTATTTGTTGCATAGTGAGTAGCGCTGCAAATGCAGTAGATAACCCAACCATAAATGTTGTCGCTCCATTAACTACTATTGCGTCTCTAAAAGAGTTATAAGCTTGTTTTAAATCCAATTCTTTATATACAAAAACACCTACTATAAAAGAATAAACCACAGATACAACAGCAGCTTCTGTTGGAGTAAATATTCCAGAATAAATACCTCCTAAAATTATAATAGGAGATAAAATTGCCCAAATTGCATCTATAAATGAATGAAATATTTCTTTTAAACTTGATCTAGTTTCACTTCCTTTATATCCTTCTTTCTTAGATACTATGTAACAAATTATCATTAGAGCTACACCCATTAAAATTCCAGGCAAAAAACCTGCTGTAAACATTTGTGTAATCGAAGCTCCAGAAACTACTCCATATATAACAAATGGTACACTTGGAGGTATAATTACTCCAATAGTGCCTGCAGCAGCAGTCAATGCAGTAGAAAATCCTTTACTATAGCCATGATTTACCATTTGTGGTATCATAAAAGCTCCAACTGCTGAAACTGTGGCAACTGCTGATCCAGATATTGCTGCAAAAAACATACAAACAACTACTGTTACCATTCCTAAACCACCAGTTATATGACCAATGATAGCTTCAAAAAAATTAACTAATCTTTTGGCAATCCCTCCACTACTCATAAGATTTCCAGCCAGCATAAAAAATGGAATAGCTAGAAGTGGAAAAGAATCAACTCCTGCTACCGAATTTTGAGCAATTAAAACTGTCGGTAGGGAAGTGTATTTGCTAATAGTAATTAATGTTGCAATTCCAATAGCGTAACCTATAGGAATTCCTAGAAATAATAATATAAAAAATATACCAAAAAGAACTAAAGATTCCATACTATCCCCCTTAATTAGTTTACAGAATAATCGCTTTTAAATATATCTATCAGTTTGTCTATAATACGAATAGACAATAAAATGGAAGATATTGGCAATACTATATATACATAAGATAATGGTAACCTCATACCAGAAGAAAGAGCATGCCTTGCAGACATTGATGATACTAATTCAAATCCTATTTTAACTAAATAAAAATTAAATAGTAGCCACACAGTGTATCTTATTATATCTAAAACTTTATGACCCTTTTTACTTTTTACCAATTGATAAATTAAATCCACATTTATATGTTGATCATCTGCAAATGCTATACTAGTACCTATCCATACTTGCCAAATAAAAATATATCTTGATAATTCTTCAGACCAAGCTAAAGATGAGTTAAAAAAATATCTCATTATAACTTGCGCAAATACAATAATTACGTTTAAAATAAGACTTAATATCAAGATAATTTCTTCAAATTTATTATATTTTTTTAAAAGAATTTTCATATTAACTCCTTATAATTAAGTAGGAAGATACTAAATCTTCCTACTATTTAGTACTATTTATTTATTGTATTTTTCACACATCTCAAATAATTCTTCACCAAATTCAGACTTATATTTTTCATACATAGGAGAAACTGCATCTTTAAAAGCTTTCTTTTGCTCACTATTTAATTTATTTGTTTTTAAACCGCCAATTTCTTCTAAGTCTTTTATTGCTTTTTCATTGTCTTTAATTTCCATATCTCTTTGAAGTTTTACATATTCTTTTGCTTCATCATCTAACAATGTTTTAAGATCATCATCTAAATTATCATAAACGCCTTTATTTATTAGGAACGGTAAGAAATTGTGAACATGTTCATCTATAGTTTGATATCCTTGCACCTCATAAAATTTGTTAGCAAATGTAAGTGAAGGTGGATTTTCTTGTGCTTCAACTGTTCCTTGTTGAAGTCCGGTATAAAGTTCAGTAAAACTCATTGGCGTTGGATTAGCTCCTAAGGTTTTATAAAAATCTATAAATATAGGGCTTTCCATTACTCTCATTTTAATATCTTTTAGGTCATCTGGCTTTTCTATTGGCCCAGAACTAGTTGTCGTTGATCTTGGTCCATTATATACGTATCCTAAACATTTAAGCCCTTGATCTTCTAATTTCTTATTAAAATATTCTCCAACATCTCCATCTAATGCTTCAAACGCATCTTCACTACTCAAGAATAACCAAGGCATATCTAATATACCAAATTCATCTGAATATGTTGTTAATACAGATGATGAAGGTAAAGTAGCATCTAAAGTTCCCATTGCAACGGACTCTGTCATTTGAACGTCTCCGCCTAAAGAACCATTAGGAAATATTTCAATACTTAGCCTTCCATCGCTTTTTTCTTCTATATTTTTCTTAAATTCAAGTAATGCTTTGTGTGTTGATCTGTTTTCTGGTTCAACATGACCAATTTTAATTGTAGTTGTAGTGCTATCTGTTTTAGCTTGAGCTTCATCCCCAGCATTAGATCCTTTATTAGAACAAGCTGTTACAAACAATAAAGAAATCAGCAATAACGCGGCAACTAATAATTTTCTCTTTTTCATACTTTGCTCCTTTATAAAATAGTTATTTCTTCATTCGTTGCATCCAGTATTATTTTATCCCCTTCTTTAATAATTTCATAAAATTCCGGATCAACCTTATCTACTAGTGGAATTTCAAATAAAATTGCACTAGATACTAACACAGTTTCAGCATGCTTTACTATCATACCTGCAGGCTGTTTATCATTCTTCATTAACTGAAATAATCCATCAGCTTGAACAACTGAACTTCCTTTTCCAGAAGGAAATAAAAGAATTTTACCTGCCATAGTCTTACCTTTAAAATCATGATTAGGTTCTATCATCTTACCAGTTTCTGGTTCTAATAAATAGAACATTATTGGATCTTTTGAAATAGTAACTTCTGCCTCAATTTTTCCATCAGATATTTTGTGACAACTAAATTTTTTCATGATTATCTAACCCTCCCTGTAATTGCTGCTTCTACACAAGTATCCAAATCTCTGATAACGAAATCTATTCCTCTTCTTTTTGGATAATATGCACATTTTGGAGATTCAGTAACGCCCACTTTACCTTCTAAATATTTCCAAATTGGTTGATCTGGACATGTACTAGGAACAATATGGGCTCCCAATTTTTCCAAACTGTCTGTATATCCCATTATGTCCGCTAAATGTTTAACATGGGATGAAACTAGGATCCACATTTCTTTTTTTAATTTCTCTCCATTCATTTTATCAGAGATATATCTTACTTCATCTAAAGTAAAATGAGGGCAACCAAACATTGCAAAATCAATCTCTCTATCTCCTTTAAGAGATATATCTTCAAGAACATTTTCAAGATCTTCATTTGTTATAGTAACTACTCTATCTGGCTCTTTATCACCAAATGCCATTTCCATACTTTGAGCCTCTGGTGTAAAATTAAGTATATGATACATGTCATATGCCCCTGATGTATTTAATTGTGCTCCCAAATTTCTCAATGATTCTTTAGAAATTGTTTTTGGCAGTCCCTTAAAAACTGGTATTCCAAAGCCAATCTTATCTCCACACATACCCAATAAATGATAATCAAAAGGAGACTTCATGTCAGCTTCTACTTCCACTAAAATGTTTCCTTTTCTATTTTCATCTAGCAAAAGTCCATATTCAGGAACAAATCCTGTTATAGAAGCAAAAAGGGCTGAATTAGCGCCTTCTCTGTTAGAACGTGCTCCCCAAACGGAGTTAATATAAGGTGTAGCACTGGATTCAGAAAACGCGACTATTTCACCAAAATTAGGAACATTTGTATCAATATAAGGAGTACAATTATAAGTCAAAGTTGCACCTAATTTCTTATATGCATTATGCGTTCTTTGCATCATTTCATAGTCTTCCTCGTCACCCATATTTTTTTCTCTGAAATATGGTATACACCATCCGGGATTTACTGTTGGCGAAATTTTACATTTTGCTCCCAAATTTGCCATTTTTTCAGCTAACCATAAATCTGCATCTTGATTACTAAGTGCAACATGAGCTCTAGTAATAGGAACCATTCTTTCTGCTCCAAAAGATTTCCCTACTCCTACTTGAACTTTCATTGCTAATTGAGTCCCTTTTCCATATTTACCTTCCAACATATCTTTTTGTAAATCTGTTAATTTCATTTGAACAACCTCGCTTTCTTGGAAATGTTTTCACTGTATACTAGGAGTATACATGTATCAAGTTATTATGTCAACACTTTTTTGTGATAAATTATAATAAATTTTATATCATATTGAATCGTTAAATTAATCTCACACAAAAAAACTAGCTACAACCTAAGTCGTAACTAGTTATAATTAATTTATTTATTGCATAGAGTCCCATTCTTTGTACTCTCGCTTTGCATCCTCTTGTTCTTCATTTATTACTTTTATACTTGCTTTAACTATCCTCTTCTCTGAAACAGCAAGTTCTGTTAAGATATAACCATTTATTTTTACTTGCAATTTTTCCTTCTCATTCTCCTCTGGAATAAATCCAAGCTTTTCGATTATAAGTCCTGAAATCGTCTCGTGATTATCAGAATATAAATAAGTCCCTATCTCGTCATTTATATCTTCAATGTCCATTGAGCCATCGACGATATATTCATTTTCAGAAATTTTTTCTACTTTAGGTATATCTTTGTCGTATTCGTCTTCTATTTCCCCAACTATCTCTTCAACTATATCTTCAACTGTAACCATTCCCGAAAATCCACCATACTCATCGATTAATATCGCAACATAATTCTTTGTATTTTGCAATTCTTTTAATAATTGGTCAATTTTCTTAGTCTCCGGAACATAATATGGCGCCTTGATACAATTGTCTAAGTTTATGCTCTTATAATTATTTTTTGCATATTCAACAAATATGTCTTTTATATAAACTGTACCTAAGATATTATCTGTATTTTCTCTATATACTGGCATTCTTGAATAGCCCATTTTTAAAATTTGTGTCACAGTATCTGTGTCAAAAGAGTCATAATCCACCATATAAATAGATGTACGTGGAGTCATTATCTCATAAGCAAGCTTGTCGTCAAAGTCCATAATATTTACAATCATCTCTTCGCCAGCTGAATTTATAACTCCCTGCTGTGTTGAGACTTTTATATAGGACTTTAATTCCTCTTCTGAAATTTTTTCCTCAACATTTTCAGAATATTTTCCCATTATCTTTAAGACCAACACAGTCGAAAAAGACAAAAACTTTACAAATGGATAAAATATTTTAGATGCAAAAGAAATCGCCCTTACCGATTTAAGCGCTACTTTTTCGGAATTTTGAAGTGCAATTCTCTTAGGAACTAATTCGCCAAATACAAGAGTCCAATATGAAAGTATAAGCGTCACAACGATAAAAGAAACTGTATGTCCATAATTAAATCCTAAGCTAATAAAATAATTCCCCAAAACTTTAGAGATACTTGTAGCTGCTGAACCAGATGAAAAGAATCCTGCCAAAGTTATTGCGACTTGTATAGTCGATAAAAATCTAGTCTGATCTTTGGCAATCTCTATAAGCATTTTTGCTTTCTCGTTTCCCTCTTCTGCCATCTCATTAATTTTATTGTTGTTAGCAGAAACTATCGCCATCTCTGCCGATGCGAAAAACGCATTAATTCCAGTAAGTATTACAATTAATAAAAGTTTTAGCCATAAGGCCCCGCCATCGTCCATTTATCTATTATTCCTCCAATTTAAGTTGCTTAAATCATTATATCAATTATTTATTCTTATTTCTATATTATTTATCTGTTACTTTTTAAAATAATATGTGACAACATGCTCGAGAAGAAGCAAATTGGTCATTGCACCAACGCCCTTGGCACTGGTGAATATGCTTTAATCTTTCCATCTAAAGACTTTTAATCGAGTTCTCTTATAATTTTCTGTATTTATTTCTAAAAATTCCAATATCAATTACAGTAGTATTTCACTACAAAAACTCATATCCAAAAATTATATCTGCATTTTGTGCATGTTTTTAATATTATTCTTAATTTCTTTAATTTTTTGTTCAATATAATCATCGGAATACAAAATTTTAGTTATATCTCTTTCCTTTATGATTAGATTTATACCTATAGTATATAAGAATAGCGCTACTTTAACAATTATCTAATTTATTTTATTATGTTTTAGTCTTTTTCTTTAAATTTTAAAATAATTGGGGATATATTAAACATGAAGTGTTTACGAGGAGGAATAAATTTTGAAAAATTTTTCAGAAATCAAGCGTGAAATCAAAAAAGATCCCATGAATAAAGAATTTACAGATAAAAATATGGAGCCTCTTTATAAGGCAAATAAAGATGCAAAAATTGTAATTATAGGTCAAGCCCCTGGAAAAGTTGTACAGGAAAGTGGAACTATTTGGAATGATAAGAGCGGCGATAGATTAAGAGATTGGCTTGGTGTAAGTCGAAAAGAATTTTATGACACTGATACTTTCGCACTTTTGCCAATGGATTTTTATTATCCAGGAAAAGCTAAAACTGGAGACAACAAGCCGAGAAAAGATTTTGCAAACAAGTGGCACAAAGAACTTTTTAAACTTATGCCAAATTTAAAATTATATATTTTAGTTGGAAGGTACGCGCAGGATTATTATTTAAAAGACACCAAAGAAAAAAATTTGACAGAAACTGTAAAAAATTATAAAAATTATCTACCTAAATACTTTCCAATAATCCACCCATCACCTTTAAATGGACGTTGGCTTAGTAAAAATCCATGGTTCGAAAAAGATGTAGTGCCAGAACTTAAAAAAATAGTTAAAGAAGTTTCAAAATAATTTTATGTACAAAAAAAGAGCAG
>JASBZH010000004.1 GCA_029983555.1 Peptoniphilus sp.
TGAACAGTTTTTGGAAATAAATTTACAGGTGTTATTTCTTTTACGTTATAAACCTCTTTTAACATTTTTAAGTCTCTTGCTTGTGTTGCTGGGTTACAAGATATATACACAAGTCTTTCTACTGGGTTTTCTACTAAGAATTTTACCAAGTTTTCGTCAAGTCCTTTTCGAGGTGGATCTACTATTATTTTATTTGGATAAGTACTTTCTTCTTGTTTTAATTTCTCAATTATATCTTCTGCAGCACCTTCTATAAATCTTGCGTTTAATTTATTTTTTTCTGCATTTTCTCTAGCATCTTCAACTGCTTGTGGAACAATTTCTATCCCTATAACATCTGCTCCTTTTGCTGCAACGCATAGTGATATTGAGCCCGCTCCGCAATATAAGTCGTAAATTTTATCGTCCTTATTTACGTCAAGATATTCTATGGCTTTTTTATAAAGTAATTCTGTAGCTTTTATATTGACTTGAAAAAATGATTTTGGTGATATATTAAATTCTAAGCCAAGAACTTTTTCTACCAAATATTTATCTCCATATATCAGTTCAAATTCATCAGAATAACGCGCCTTTCCATTCTTATGATAGTTTACATAAAAAGACACCACTCCAATTTCCATCAAATCTCCGATTATACTTTTAACGTCCAATTTATCTTTATTTGTTACTAATATAACCATAATTTCATTTTTGTAATTAGTTCTTATTCCAATTGTCTTTATATCTTTAATGTATTTGTAATTTGATAAAATATCTAAAACTTTATTTGCAGAATCTGTTTGCATCAAACAAGTAGGTATTTTTACAATATCTCTAGAATTTTTTGCAAATAGACCTATAACTCCATTTTTAACTTGAAACTGCATATTATTTCTGTATCCAAAGTTTTCTGGTGAATCTATTATTTTTTTTGGATTTAAAGAAAGCTTGGCTAATTTTTCTATATCATTTTTTACTAAGTCTTGTTTCCACTTTAATTCTTCACTATATTTTAATTCTAAAAAGTCACAACCACCACATTTGTCTGAATATGGACATGGACTTTTTTGTCTTAAATTAGATTTTTTTAAAATTTTTATTATTTTACCCTTACAATAATTTTTCTTTTCTTTAGTTATAAAGAAAGAAACTTCGTCACCTATTATTCCACCATCTAAAAATACAGGCACGCCATCTATTTTAACTATACCTCTGCCTTTAAAGTCAAAATCCTCGATTATTCCTTTTAATTCATTTTTATTGTCACTCATTATTTCAACTCAATTTTTTTATCATATATATTTATCAGCTTTTTCTTATAAAGTAATCCAATTGCTCTTTTATACGCTTTTTTGGAAAGCCCTGTTATATCCTTTATCAGTTCAGGATCAGATTTATCTCCAAGTTCTACTACTCCGCCATTTTCTTCTAATAGCTCTAAAATTTCATCAGCATCTGCATCCATTTGTTTATAAGCTTTTTGTCTTAAAGTAAGAGTAATAAAGCCGTTTTGTAAAATTCTTTGAACTCTGGCTTCTACTTCATCGCCTATTTTATAAATCCCCTTTAATTCTTCACGTGGAATCATGCCATCGTATTTATTTTCAATAGCAACAAAAGCACCTGGTTTTCCAATTCCATAAATCGTTCCACTTACGTGGTCATTGATTTTAAAGTTTTCGTTAGTTTTTAATTTATCTTTTATGTTCATTGTAAATGCAAGTCTGTCACTCTTGTCATGATATAGATACATTAAATATTCTTCACCAACCTGAAGTCTGCCAGATGTCTCCGAAAAAGGCAAAAATACGTCCTTATCTATTCCATTATCGACAAAGTATCCAACTCTTGCTTTATCTACCACTTTTAATTTCTTCAAATCTCCAACTTCTGCATATGGTTTTTTTAAAGTAGCTTCAAAGTCTTTGTGACCATTATATACAAATGCATAAACTTTATCTTTCACATTTAAATCTTTACCTTCATCTTTGTTTAGTACTACTTTTCTTTGTCCATCTGATAGATATATTCTTCCATTTTCTTTCGATACAACTTCTAGTTTTTGTATTTTTCCTAAATCCATGTTTTCTCCTCAATTATTTCTTTTCCGATTTCTGTCATCTCTTCGTGAAGTTCATCCAAAATAGCATAGTCAATATTTTTAATAAAATCTATTCCATAATATATAAACGCAGGATGTTTAGATAAATTCATAAAAATTTCCTTAGCAGCTCTCACTTCCTCAAGAGAGTAATATTTTGTCATAAGCATTCCAAACTTTATACACTCTTCTACAGTTGAATCTCTCATAAGTAAAATTGAAAGTCCAACTAATTTATCTTCAGAGAATTCTATTTTCTGTAAAAGATGAGTGAGAAAATTTCTCTCAGACTCTATTGCTCGGTTCTTTTTAAAAAAATTTTCAAATTCAAGTATGGCCTCTTCTTTTCTTGCATAATAATCATCTACAGCTAAATTTATCTCTCTTGTAGAAATATGTCTAATAGCAAGTTCTCCTTTAGCAAGTTTTAATTCATAGCTGCCGTCTGATATATTTAAATTATCATATAAATCTTTATTAAAACCCGTTTCTAGTAATTTTTTATAAATTGATTTTTCTTTTTTAAATTTCTTAAATAACTTCATAACAGTATTCTACCACACTCTCTTAACTTTAAAAAAGAGTGCCTATAAAGCACTCTTTATATTAAAATCAATTAGTCTCTTCATTTGAATCTTCATCTGATATTTGTCCAGTTCCAATCACCACAACTCTGTCTTTTGGAATATAATAAGAATTAGAAAGTTTTTCTTTACTAATTACCTTGCCATCCTTTATCTTTTCCTTATAAGTTATATATGAATAGCCCTTTGCACCTGATTCTTTAACTACTTCTTCTCCATCAGCAATATTATCTGAATATCTAGTTATAGTTTCAGGACTTACTACGTCGACAAGTTGAGGCACCATTTTAACAGTATAGTCTCTATCTTTTGAGTTTCCAAATACACTAAAACTCAAAGTGTCACCATTTGCTTCTGATTTTATCAAGATAGGATTATTTGTATTATTTTTAAATTTTAAATCCTTATAGTCACTTACAACTGCTGCATCTGTTCCAAGATCTACATAGCCAATAGGCCTTGAGTGATTGTGCCTTTCAGTAATTTCTAAGTCACTCATGACAAGTGAATTATAAAGTGTAGTGGAAACTTGACAAACTCCTCCGCCAATTCCTGTATCACTTTTTCCTCCGACTATTACTGTTGCTGTTTTAAATCCATTATCTGATGTAATATCTCCAACAACATTGTTAAAAGAAATTTCTTCACCAGGTTTAATTTTTAAATTATTAAATTTGGAAGATGCAATCCTAATATTTTCTTTTCTACCCTTTGGCGATGAAGAATAATTTGTTTCAAATTCAGTATAAAGCTTATCTATGCCTGCATAAAAATCAGATTTAATATTTGGTTCTGTCTTATAAATTGGCAATGCGATTTTTTCTTTATTTATAAAATCTTCTTCAATTAATTTCGTAAATTCTTCATTATCCAAATATTGCCCAATTCTTTCTTTTGCAATCGTAACTGTTCCATCTGGATTTACTTCTAACTTAGCGTCAACTGGTTTTATATATGTCTTTTCATTTAAGTCAAATAAAACTTTATTTAAAGAATCTCTATTAATATCTCCACTTGCTTCTATGTTTTTAGTAAAAATTGGGGACAAGATGATTTGAAAAAAGTTTTTAACTCCGCTCTTGCTTCTGCCAACCGCATAGGCATTGTCAATAGCCGTGTTTAAATCTAATGTATAACCAAAGTCGTGAAGACTATATTTATATTCTGTTTCGTCATTTACAAAACTTATAATGTGTTCTTTAATTTTCTTATCTGTTTCTGTTTTTACTAAATCTTGAGCTTGATCCTTGTTGAGATTAGATACACTTATTCCCTCGACCTTTACTCCCCTATGAATATTATCTGAGTTTTTTTCGACAGAATAAAATATTAAAGATATTAATATCAAAAAAATAATTGCAACAACAGGAATTAAAATTTTTCTATCTGTACCTTCAATTTTTGTTTTTAAACTTTCCATATTAATTATCTCCGTAATATCTACAAATATGATTTATTTTACAAATTTCGCAATTTGGGTTTCTGGCAAAGCAAGTTCTCCTACCATGAAAAATAAATAAATGATGTGCCTTGGTCCATCTATCTTTAGGAATTATTTTTTGCAATGATTTTTCAGTACTCGTGACATTTTTTTCACTAACAAAACCTATTCTATTAGTAACTCTAAAAACATGAGTATCAACAGCAATGGCGGGAACTCCAAAGCAAGTGGAAGCAACGACATTTGCCGTTTTTTTGCCTACACCTGGTAAAGTCATAAGCTCGCTGATAGTTTTTGGAACTTCTCCATCATAATCTTCTAACAATACCTTACTAGATGCTTTTATATTTTTTGCTTTATTTCTAAATAAGCCACATTCTCTTATCAATCCTTCTAATTTATGAATGTCCATATCAGCAAAATCTTTAGGCTGATTATATTTTTTAAATATCTCTTTTGTGACCTTATTAACTCTTATATCTGTACACTGTGCAGACAAAATTGTCGCTACTAAAAGCTCAAAGGGAGTTGTGTGTACAAGCTCACAATGCGCATCTGGATACATTTCTTCTAGAATATCCAGACAAATATTTGCCTCATCCTCTGTAAGTAAATTGCTCAAATAATCACCTTTTCCTAAAGTATTTCTCTATAGACATCAGTCATTTCAATTTCAGAATAAGTTGACATCAAATTAACCACACTTTCTATTGTATTTTCAACAATCTTTTTATCATTAGAAACTGTAGCAAATCCTATTAGAGCCTTTTGCCACTTATCATTGTAATCTACTTCTGATATAGAAATATTAAATCTATGTTTTGATTTTTCAATTATACTCTTAACTATTCTTCGTTTTTCTTTTAGTGAATTTGCATTATAAATGAAAATTTCACATGTACATATTCCTACTAACATATATTTAATTATAACACAGTTTTTAAATATATTTTTAGAATAAATAGAGAAAATCCGGGACATTACCCGGATTTTTAATAATTACAATTTAATATTTTTTCAATTCTTTTATTTTCTTGTATTCTCATTTTATTTATTTTTCGTCTATCTTCATAGCCATCAATTATTATTTTTTCTTCTTGAGTTTCGGGAATTATTCCTGGAATTGTACCAGGTTCAAGTTCTTTAACTTTAAATGTCAAAAATGAAGTGGCCACAATTTCTTTTTCTCCCGTACGAAGTACTTCGCGATAAAATTTTGTAAAAGTTTCGACAGAAGTTTTTCCAACACCAGATACTATTGTTACAGCAGTTAAAAAATCCCCATTATAAGTTGGCTTTATATACTCAAGTGAATCACAAGAAACAGTTGATATTTTACTTCTGACATGCTTTAAGACAGTTGTGCCAGAATTGTGATCAGCTATATTAAATAAGACTGGACCATATAAAGTTCCGCCTGTATTCATATCTTTTGGCATAACCCCGTAAGTGTAAATTGTTTTAGATTCAGAAGTTTTTTTATTCATAAAGATATTTTGCAACCTCTGCACCAAGCTTTGCATTATTTTTTACTAAAGCTATGTTAGCTTCAAGAGATTTTCCTTCTGTTGCTTCCAATACTTTTGTAAGCAAAAATGGTGTTGTCTCTTTGCCATGAATATTTTTTTCATCCGCTTCTTTTAGTGCAAGTTCGATAGCTTTATCAATTTTCTCTTTATCCATTGAATCTTTTTCTGGTATTGGATTTGTTAAAAGAATTCCACCTTTTAAACCTAAATTCCACTGAGTAAGTGCAGCCTCTGCAGCTTCTTTTGGATCGTTTATCTTATAGTCTACTTTAAAATCGCTCTTTCTAGTGAAGAATGCTGGCATATATTCAGTTTGATATCCAAAGACTGGCACTCCTTTAGTTTCAAGATATTCTAAAGTAAGTCCAATATCTAGAATAGATTTACATCCAGCACACACAATCATAATTTCATTAGAAGCAAGCTCTTCCAAGTCACGTGAAATATCAAAAGTCACTTCTGCATTTCTGTGTACTCCGCCGAGACCGCCAGTTACAAATATTTTAAGTCCAGCAAGTCTTGCAGCAATTATAGTTGATGCAACAGTTGTGGCACCATTTAATTTTTTTGATACTATATATGCAAAATCTCTTCTAGAAGTTTTTATAATATCTTTTGAAGTGGCCATAAATTCTAGTTCTTCCTCTGTAAGACCTATTTTAATTTTTCCATTAATAATCGCTGTAGTTGCAGGTACAGCTCCATTTTGTCTTATTATCTCTTCGCAAGCTTTTGCTGTTTCTATGTTTTGCGGATAAGGCATTCCATGAGAAATAATTGTAGATTCTAATGCTACAATCGGTTTATTTTCTTCCATAGCTTTTTTAACTTCGTCGTTAAATTCTAAATATTTTTTGTAGTTATCAAAATTCATTTAATTCATCCTCCAAATTTTTTAAATTTATTTCATCAGAACTTGTGCTCTCACTCTTTAGTGCAATTCTAGCTATTGCTTCTGCAATTTTAAGTCTCTTATTGATATCAAAATCATTAATAAGACCATAGACATAACCCGCCATAAATGCGTCTCCTGCACCACTGGCATTTACTACTTTAATAGGCTTAGTCTTCTTAAAAACAAAATTGTCTTTATCAAAATAATATGAACCCTTAGATCCTGCCGTTATAACTAGAGAATTAAGTCCTCTATTAATTAAACTTTTACCAATTTCTTCAATATTTTCACTTTCAATTTTTGCAAGAGCCTTTGCCTCGTATATATTTACTTTTAAAAAATAAATTTTATCTAATATATTTTTAAGTTTTAAAACTTTTACTGTTGAAACTCCATCTACTAAAAATTTAGCTTTTATATTATGCAATACATTTAAAGCTTCCTCTTCTAAATTTGTATCAACTACGACATATTTTGCATTTTCAAGTAAAGTTTTGTTTTTTAATATATATTCTTTGTCTATCTTTTTTAAGAGTTTCATATCGCTAATAGCTACTCTCATATCTTTTTCGTCATCTAAAACAGCTAGATAATGCGGAGTATCTCCCTTTTCAAATAATATTTTAGAGGTGTCCACATTTAATGTATTTAGCTCTTCAAATATTTTTGCTCCCGCATCATCTTCTCCCAATACTGATAAAAATGTTGTATTAATTTTTAGTTTCGAAAGATTTTCGCAAATATTTCTCGCCACTCCACCACTCGAATAAGTAATTTTGCCAGGGTTTGAATCTCTGTCTTTTATTTTATTAAAACTCGATCCAACTATATCCATATTGCAGCCACCGACTACTGCAATGTAGTCATCCTCACGCAAAATATATCCTCGTCCAATAATAAATCCTTGGTTAAATAAATTATTTATATGAGCTGACACTCCTGAACGAGTGATATTTAATTTTTCTGCAATTTCTTGTTGAGATATGGTCGGATTCGCTTTTAATAGATCGATTATCTCTTTTTCTCTAGGAGTCAAATTATCACCTCTAATCTTTTGATTATATTATAAGTAAATGATTATATATTGTCAATATTTTTATAAAAAATAAAAAACTATCTGAGCTTACTATTTTGTAAACTCAAATAGTTTTATCAAATGAATTTTTCTTGATTTTTATTTAATTTATCAATTTCAATTGCCTTTTTATAACAACTTCTGCAAAGCGGTTCGTACTCTTCAATCGCTCCAATTTCAACCCTATTGTTACTTTCAATTTTTCTATGAGATACCCAAGCATCCGCGCCGCAACTCTTACAAACTGCATGATGTTTGTGTAGATAATCGGCTTTTGGCATAAGTTCTTTTACTATTTCAAAAGGCTTGGCAGTGTAATCCATATCAAGACCTGCCATGACAATCGTTATTCCCTTTTCGAGAATTTTTTCTAAATTCTCTAATACATTTTCTGGTTCATCTTTTAAAAATTGAACCTCATCAATGCCTATTACTTGTGGAGAGTTCTTTTCAACTTCTTTTAAAATATCATCAGAAGTTTCAATGGGCATAGCCTTAAAAGCTACTTTATCATGTGTCACAATTTCTCTTTTAGAATAGCGACTGTCTAAGTTTGGTTTAAAAGCAGTTACTTTATAATTTGCAATTGAAAATCTCTTAAGATCATTTTCCAAAGAGCTAGTTTTTCCAGAGAACATAGATCCAGTATGAATAATCATTCTACCTCTGTATTGATGCATATAATTCTCCTTTATTTTATTTCTTCTGTTAGCGCACTCTCAATCACAATATCATTTATAGGTTTATCCATAAATCCAACCTTTGAATTAGCAATATCATCTACGACGTCCATTCCCTCAAAAACTTGACCAAAAACAGTGTGCTTACCATCTAACCAAAAAGCACCACCATTATTTTTATAAGCTTCAATAACTTCATCAGGATATCCTCCGTCTTTACCTACATCTTTCATTTGTGAGATAATGTCTTCTGGAACATCACCAACTTGAACTATAAAAAATTGTGATCCATTAGTGTTTGGTCCAGAGTTTGCCATTGAAAGCGCACCTCTAAAGTTTCTATAATTAATGTCGAATTCATCTTCAAAAGGCTTTTTCCATTTACTTTCTCCTCCCATACCAGAGCCAGTTGGATCGCCTCCTTGAATCATAAAGTCTTTTATAACTCTGTGAAAAATGATACCATCGTAATATTTATCTTCAATTAGAGATATAAAATTTTCAACTGCCTTTGGTGCAACTTCTGGAAATAATTTTATCTTTATAGTACCTTTGTTTGTATTTAATACTGCTATTTTTTCACCAGTTTGTGGTTTTTCAAATTGTTTTAACATAAAATCTCCTTCACTAAAATTCTTTCATATTTATTTTAAATCCCTCAGTCTTTTTTCGCAAATATAAATAAATAATATTTAATATAATTCCCTTTAGAATTGAGCTTATAGCCATAGCTAGCCATATTCCAATAACTCCTGTAAATGGCATAAGAATAATTGCAAGAGGTATTCTTAAAATATTTAAAAACACTGCATTTAAAGCAGGATACTTAGTAAGTCCAAGTCCATTTAACATTCCCGTTGTTCCAATTTCTAGTGCCATAAAAAATTGTGAAAATGCCATTATTTTTAAATAGTCAATTCCAGCGTCAATTGCACTTGGATCTTTAGGAATGAATATGGTAAATAAATCTTTTGCAAAAATAAATAAGATTATTGATGCTGTTATTCCAACAATACTTATTATTTTTAAGCATTCTTTTCTGCCATCTTGGAGCCTATCATAATTTTTTGCACCATAGTTTTGTCCAAAAAAGGCAGAAAAAGCTACTGCAAATCCATCAGATGTCATCCAAGAAATTGATTCAATTTGTGAACCAATTGAATACACAGCTGCATACATTGCACCAAAAGATGCAATATAGCTATTTAGAACTATTCCCACCATTGCATGTATAACGGGTTGTAATGATGCAGGTACACCTAATCTTAAATGTCTTATAAAATAACTTTTATCAGGGATGTTTTTATAATTTACTTTAACAAAAATTTGTTTGTTTTTTATACCCACATAAATATATAAAAAAGTGGCTACTGCTTGTGCAATTACTGTTGCAAGTGCAGCGCCAGCAACTTCAAGTCTTGGAAATATTGAAAGTCCAAAAATTAAAATTGGGTCTAATATGATATTTAATACTAGTGCAATTACAGATATTTTAAATGGTGTGACAGAATTTCCCTTAGAGTAAAAGGATGAAGATAATACTGGATTTAAAAATGAAAATATAAGTCCTGATGAAACAATTAATAAATATGTTACTGCCAATTCATGTACATTTCTCTTAAAACCATAAATTCCTATTAATTGTTCCCTAAAGGTAATATAAATTATAGAAACGATAAGGCAAATAAATAAGTTTAAAAAGAAACCACTTACCCAAACTTTTTTTGCCTCATCATAATCTTCTCTTCCATAAGATTGCGAAAGTCCAACAGATATTCCAGTGGTAGCAATTAATGAAATTGCTTGTACCATCCATAAATAAAAAGCTCCTGCACCCACAGATGCAACTGCATCTGTAGAAAGTCTACCAAGCCACATCAAGTCAACTAATTGATATGCCATTTGAACGAAGGCAATTCCCATAAGTGGCATAGCCATTTTTAATAGTACTTTAAAAATATTGCCTTCTAATAAATTAGCTTTTTCCATAAGCTCTCACTAAATTAAATTAACAATCTCCTTGATCAGTTATAATAATTGGACCATTTTCTGTAATAGCGATTTGATTTTCATATTGTGCAGAAAGAGATCCATCTAAAGTTCTAGCTGTCCATCCATTATCATCAATCTTTAGTTCTTTTCTTCCCATATTTATCATAGGTTCTATTGTAAATACCATACCTTCTTGAAGTCTTACTCCTCTTCCAGCTTTACCATAATGCAAAACTTGTGGATCTTCATGCATCTCGCGACCTATTCCATGACCGACAAATTCACGTACTACTGAATATCCATTTTCTTCAGCATGTTTTTGAACTGCATGAGAAATATCTCCGAGTCTATTTCCAAGTACTGCCTTTTCAATTCCTTTATACATAGATTCTCTAGTTACTCTTAGAAGTCTTTTGGCATCTTCACTTACCTCTCCAACTTCGTAGGACCAAGCTGAATCAGCAAGCCAATCGTTGTAATTTACAACCATATCTACAGTTATAATATCTCCATCCTTTAATTGATATTCACCGGGAAATCCATGGCATATTTCATCGTTTACTGAAGCGCAAATGGAATATGGAAATCCTTCATAACCTTTTTGTTCAGGAGTCGCATTATGTTTAATCAAGTAATTTTCAACAAATCTATCTATTTCAATAGTTTTTACTCCGGGTTTTATAAAATCTCTAAGTTCGTGATGGACTGATGCAAGAATTTTTCCAGCTTCTTGCATTTTTTTAATTTCATCTTTTGTTTTTATAATTATCATTGTTTAACTCCCCCAAAATCTCTATTAAATCTGGATCTGTACTGGCCCAGACTTCTGCATCTGTCTTTATGCTAATTGCCTTTCTTAATTCGGCAATTGATTTATCTTTATTTTTCAAAATACTATACACACAGGCTTTATTGTAATGCAGGTTTACGCTATTTGGATGGCGCAAAAGTCCTTCATTTAAAATATCTAAAGCTTTTTCATACTCTTTATTTTCAATGTATATAGCTGACATATTTAAAAATAAAAAAGGATCTATAAATTTATCGATGGCTTCATGATACACTTTTAGAGCTAAATCATTTTTTCCTTCTTTTTTATATAGCACTCCTCTATTGTAAAGAGCTCTTCCATAATCTGGATTAATTTTAAGTGACTTTTCTACATATTCCGTTGCGACATCGTCCTTGTTTAATCCTTCGTAAAGGGAACCCAAATCATTTAAAGTTACATAATCATTTGGATTTAAAGAAATAGCCTTTTTAAAATGCTTAATTGCCAAATCTTTCTTCCCAATTTTGTCATAAAGATGTGCTAAATAATAATGTGCTCTGTCATATTCTTCGTCTATTTCTATTGCTTTTTTATAATTTTCAATAGAATAATCTTCACTTTTATTTAAAAATTCCCCAATCATCGCTAGCCCATAATAAGCTCCTGGTTCTTCATTAATCGTCAAAATTTCTTTATAAATTTTTTGGGCAGTATTATAATTTTCGATTTCAATTTCAAGATCAGCTATTTCAAATAAAACTGATAGCTTTTCTTCTTTACTTGAAGAATATTTTAAAGCTTTTTCAAGAGTTTTAATTGCTCTTAAAATATCTCCCGCCAATATAAAATCCCTTGATAAAATTAGATAATTTTTATATTTTACATTCATAATTATCACTCACTCTATATATTATATATTATTTTTAAAAATTCGCCACCTTTCTAAATCTTTAGTATAATTAGTATGGTGATTTTATGAGGAGATTTTTATCTTTTAACGATTTTTTTAGAGAATACTTTAATGGCAAAACAGTAAAATTATCTTTAGATGGAGGATTCACATGCCCAAATAGAGATGGACTTATCTCTAATAGAGGATGTATCTTTTGTACTGACAAAGGCAGTGGAGAGTTCGCTGGAGATAGAAAAAATAGTTTGAATGAACAGATAGATTCACAAAAATCTCTATTAAAAAATAAATGGAATGCTGAAAATTACATCGCTTACTTTCAAAATTTTACAAACACTTATGGAGATCTTAGCTATATTAAATCTATTTATAATGAGGTCATTAATAGAAAAGATATAAAAGGCATTTCAATTGCGACAAGATGCGACTGTCTCGACAAAGAGACCATTAAATACTTAAAAGAAATTTCAAATAAAAAATTTCTGTGGCTAGAGCTTGGAATGCAAACTACCAATGAAAATACTATTAAACTTATAAATAGAGGATATAGTCATGAAGTTTTTGATCAAAAGATTGAAGAACTAAAAGACAACAATATTTTGTTCTTATTACATGTTATTTTTGGTCTGCCATATGAAGATGAAAATGATTTTAAAAATACAATAGACTATGTTAAAAGAGTTTATCCTTTTGGAGTTAAGTTTCACAATTTATATATATGTAAAAATACCGATATATATATAATGTACAAAAAAGAGAAATTCAAACTCATACCTTTAGACGAATATATAAAAACTGTTATTTATGCGATTGAAAATATGCCAAGAAATACAGTTATTCATAGAATAACAGGAGATCCAGATAAAAAGAGTCTATACGAACCTAAGTGGTGTTTAGATAAGCTGTCGGTTATTTCTAAAATAGACAAAACTTTAAAAGATAGAAATGTTCCAGTAAAAACAAAAGAAGACATAAAAATAGCAGCAGACTATTGGAAACAATGAGTCCGCTGCTTAATTTTAATATAAATTATCTTTTATTAGAATTTCTCCAAATATTGTTCTTTTCTGCTTCTTTAATTAGATCATCTCTAAATTCCGGAGCTGCAATATTAATTAATCCTTCTGCTCTTTCCCAAGTTGATTTACCTTTGCAGTTAAATTTACCATATTCAGTTACAACCCAGTGAGTATTAGGTCTTGCGGCTGTGATTGCAGATCCAGTTGCAAAACTTGGAACTATATTAGATACGCTCTTTCCAGTTTTCTTATTTGTATAAGTTGATGGCAAGCAAATGAATGATTTGCCTCCCTTAGAAAGATAAGCACCTAGTACAAAGTCAAGTTGTCCACCCGCACCAGAAATATGTCTATATCCTGAAGATTCTGAACTTACTTGTCCAAATAAATCTACATTAACCGCAGAGTTTATTGAAACAAAATTGTCAAGTTGTGAAATAATTCTTGCATCATTAGTATAGCTTACTGGAGCAGCCATTACTTGTGAGTTCATGTCCATATAGTCATACATATCTTTTGAACCTGCAGCAAAACCATAAACTTGTCTAAATCTATCTAGATTTTTCTTAGCACCAGTTATTTTGCCTTTTCTAGATAATTCAACAAATGCATCTACATACATTTCAGTGTGAACACCTAAATCTTTAATATCAGATTCTGCAATCATAAGTCCCACAGCATTAGGCATTCCACCAATTCCTAGTTGAAGAGTTGCTCCATTTGGTATCTCTTCTACAATTTGTTTAGCAACAGCTTCGTCTACTTCATTAAATCCTCCCTTAGGAAGAGTTGGAATTTCAGGATTGTCTCCTTCAATAATATAGTCAACTTTATCAATGGAAATTTCATGCTCAAAACCGCCAAGACAAGTTGGCATATTTTCATTTACTTCAACAATTACTATATCGGCAACTTCTAGAACAGCGTAAAGGTGGGAACAATCTAAACCAAAGTTAAACATTCCGTGTTTATTCATAGGTGTTGTTGAAACAACTGCAATATTAACTTCGCAATTTTCTCTATACCATCTAGGAAGTTCAGAATATCTAAGTGGTGCATAAAATCCACCTTGGGTATTGTTTACTCTTCCTCTATCAGGACCACCAGAGTGCCATGAAATCCATACTACTTTTTCTCCATCTGGATCTTTTTTAAATATTTCAGGTTCATGTAATAGCACCCCGCCTCTGACTTTGATTTCGTTTAGTTCATCAAGTCTATCTGCCAATGCCTTATCAAAAGCTCTTGGTGTATTGCCTGCCCAAGCATAGTCAATCCACATATCATCTTTTACCATTGCAGCTGCTTCTTTTGCACTAATTAATTTAGAAGCATACTCTTTTTTGAAATCCATAAATTTAAATCCTCCTATAAATAATCTTTATAAACTAAATGTTTTCTTAAAAATTCTATAAAGTTTGAAAACTCTTCCATAACATTTTCTACTTCAGAGTTAACTATATTCACCTTTATTTTACTTCTACCCTTTAGGCCATAAATATAAGCACCATCTATTTTTATATTATATAAATTTTCAAAAATTTTTGAGTAAATTAATACTTGAGGTTTGTATGTCTCAAGCAAAGTTTCTTTTTTTGCATCGCTTATTTTATAATCTATAACATAGTACTTGCCTTCTATTTCTGCAACTGCATCTATATAACCTTTAACTAGATATCCATTCAAATTATAATAAAAAAGTAGTTCCTTATGAAGGATATTACCTTCTTCCATCAACAAATAATTTAAACACAATTTTTTAATCAAATTAAATTTCTCTTTAGACAACTCTTCATCAAGTGAGTTAAAAATTCTTTTTATGAAGATATCGATATCACTTTTTTCTGTATTATTTTTGCTATTATTCTCTGCAAAATAGTGAACTATAGTTCCCAATAGTTTTGGGTCCATAACTTTTTCTTTATTATTTCCATTAGTATATTCATCTATACCTAAGAAATATTTTTTGTAAAATTCTTTTGGACTTCTCCTATAATTTAAAAAGTCAGAAACAGTGTAATATTCTCTTGTCCTATAAATTTTCTCTTTTTTAAAATCTAAAAGTTTTAACTCTTTTTTTATCTCTAACTTATCCGCATTATCTTTATTTAAATAATTTGGTAGTTCGCAACTACTAGATTTTATAATGGAAAAATAAGAGTTTGGTCTAAATTTATCATAGTTACCAAATAACACTAATTCTTTTTTTGCACGAGTCATGGCAACATATAAAATTCTATTTTCTTCATCTTCACTTTTTAATTTTAAATTCTCTTTAATTCTGTCAAAATTTGCTGTTGAATAATCTGACTTAATCCCAAGCCCCACTCTGCAGTCTACCAAAATTTTATCTTTTATATTGACTGAGTTACTCTTATCCATATTTGCAATTACAACAGCATCAAACTCAAGTCCCTTTGATTTATGAATTGTCAAAACATTTATACCATCTTCCAAGTCATCAAATTCTTTTAATTTTATAAAACTGTTAAAGAGTCTAATGTCGTCGCCATATTTCTTGACAAAATCTTGGGCAATGCTTTGAAATTCAAATAAATACTCATATTCTATACTTGTAAGAGTTTTTAAGTCATTTAATTTATCTATTATAAAACTTATAATTTCATCTAAATGTACAATATTTTTTATATCTATTAAATAATTTATAAAGTCTATAAAATTGCTAATTCTCTCATTAGACTTTATATCTTTTATATCTTCAAGTGAAACGACTCCTTCAAGTAAAGCTTCAGTCAAATCTTCAAAGTACAACTTTAAAATCGGCTCATTTAATAGTGATAAAAAGATAATATTATCTTTTGGACTTTCAATTAATTCAATAATTCTCGATACCAAACTTAGTACTTCAATATCCTCAGTCCTCTTGCTACCAGAATTATATTTAATATTTTCTCTTTTTAAAATTTTCGCTATTTCATTTACTTCTTTATTGATCCTAGTTAAAATAGCAATATCATTTAAATTATGAACTTTCATAAGGTCTTTTATTAAACAAATGATATCTTCATCGTCATCACTATTATAAATAGAAATACTTCCTGACTGATCTATCGAAGAACTGAGGGCGTCATAATTATCTATGACATTTCCAAAAATCTCGTTAATCTTTTCTAATATTCCCAAATCAGACCTATAGTTTATATTCATGTCTAATCTTTTACCTGACATTTCAACTTCTCTTGCAAACTCAAAATAAGAATTTATATCAGAACCTCTAAAGCCATAGATTGACTGTTTTGGATCTCCTACAATAAATAAATTTGCATTTTTAAAGCTAGAAATAATTTCATTTTGAATGGGATTTGTGTCTTGATACTCATCGACTAAAATATAGTCGTATTTATTTCTAATTATCTTTCTAAATGAATCCATCTTTAAAAGTTTATAAGCAAAAATCATAATGTCGTCATAGTCTAGGAAATTTTCATTCTCTTTAAGTTTAGTATACGTATTGTCAATTTCCTCTAGTATATTTATTATTGTTTTATAATAAACGTGGTTAGATGTTTCAAAAGTTAAACTTAAATCGCTTATGATTTCTTTAATTAAATTAATTTCTTCAGAAAATTTTGCAGAAGTTCCAAGATTTTCTTCTATAATTTTCAAATCATCAATATTTAATTTTCGAGAATTTAAGATTCTTTCAAATTCATTAGACTTTACAAATTTTTTTAATTTACTATTATTATTTAAAGACCTAGAAAGTTCTAAAACTTTATCTTTTAAGTCTTTGTCACTGTATTTATTTTCTTTAACTGTTATCGATTTTAAAAATATATCTTTATAATTTAAATCTTTATTTTTAAACTCATAATATAGCCTTTTGAATTGATCTACTTCTTGAAAGATAGAAGTTTTAAAGTCGGTTAAATATGTCTTAAAATCATCAGATGTGTTATTTTTCAAAACATAATTTATAGACTTAGTTAAGAGTGTATCTGCATTTTCCTCTTCAATTATTTCAAATCTAGGGTTTATATTTAAAAGAAAAGCATTTTCAGTTATGAGCTCTTGGCAAAAAGAGTGGATTGTCTTTACATTTAAATTATCTTCATTAAATGCAATTCCCTTTTTAACTAAATCACTCGATATTCTAGCTTTCATTTCGCTAGCTGCCTTTTTGGTAAAAGTTATAGCGAGAATTTTATCTATATTTTTAGTTTCCGTTATAATTTTTACAAATCGAGATGTCAAAACTCTGGTCTTTCCAGTACCTGCTCCAGCAATCAAATTGATATTTTGATCTATTAAGTTTACAGCTAAATTTTGGGTTTCATTTAATTTCATAGAATACTCCATTTTAAAAGTAAAAGCCCAAGAAATTCTCGGGCTTTATTTATATTGGTATAATTTTACCAAATAATATATTATGCTTTTTTGATTTCTATTTTAGCCTCGTGACCATTTAGATCCTCTACTTCCGCATCAATATCGTCACTATTTATACTTGTTGCTAAAGTTTCTGTCTTTATAAAATCTAAATTGTCGTTTAAAGCTTTTGAAACTTCTTCATCAGTAGAATATTTTATTTCAATGTTGTCGAGTATATCTAAATCAAGTTTCTTTCTAAGTTGTTGAATTTTAGATACAAATTCTCTGACATATCCTTCATCAATAAGTTCTTGATTTAAATCAGTATCAAGTATTACAAAGAGGTTATTTTCCATCTTTACATCAAAGCCTTCTTTTGCTTTGATATTTACTTGGACATAGTCTCTTTCTATTTTTGTATCTTCACCATTTAATTTAAGTTCAACACTTCCTTCATTTAATTCATCTAAAAGTTTTTTAGTGTCGACATCTTTTAATACTTTGGCAAAATCTTTAACCTTAGGTCCCAAAATACTTCCAGATACTCTAAAGTTTGGTTTTAGTTCAAAGTCCATATATTTAGTCAAATCGTCTTCAAATACAACGTCCTTTACATTTAGTTCTTCTTTTATTAAAGATGTTAAATCGTCAATAATTTCTTTGTATTTTCCATCGATTATAACTTCAGAAAGAGGTTGTCTAACTTTTATTTTAGCTTCTTCTCTAGAAGCTCTTCCTAGTGTTACAAGATCTCTAACTAAATCCATTTTTTCTTCAACTTTATCATTAATCTTTGACTCATCATATTCTGGATAATCTGCTAGATGCACAGATTCTTCTCCTGCTAAAGATTTATATAATTCTTCAGATAAGAATGGAACAAATGGAGCGATTAATTTTGAAAGTCCCACCAAAACATCATAAGTTGTTTTATAAACAGCAAGTTTAGTATTATCCTTATCTGTCTTCCAAAATCTTCTTCTATTTCTTCTGATATACCAATTTGAAATATCTTCAATTACAAACTCTTGGATTTCTCTTACAACTTTAGTAAGTTCAAATACTTCCATATCTTCTCTTACTGTCTTTACAAGTCTATTGTATTTAGAAATTAGCCATTTATCTATTTCTTCTAAATCTTCATACTTAACTTCATAAGTTCTCGGATCTATTTCATCTGTATTTGCATATAGGCTAAAGAAGTTATAAATATTTTTAAGGGATCTAAAGAATTTAGAATCAATTTCTCTTAGTCCATCTTCATCAAATTTAGTTGGTGCCCATGGTGGTGAAACGTAAAGTAAATACCATCTTACAACGTCAGCACCATATTTATCAAAAAGCTCAAAAGGAGAAACTGTGTTTCCTCTTGTTTTTGACATCTTCTTTCCTTCTTTATCAAGAATTAGATCATTAACAAGTACGTTTTTATAAGGACTTTTACCAGTCATATATGTTGAGATTGCGATTAGAGAATAGAACCATCCTCTTGTTTGGTCAATTCCTTCACATATAAAATCTGCTGGGAATAAATCATCAAAGTTTTCTTTATTTTCAAATGGATAGTGCCATTGCGCAAATGGCATAGATCCTGAGTCAAACCAAACGTCAATTACATCAGGTTCTCTTGTCATTTCTTTTCCACAGTGAGGACATTTTAAATGAACATCATCTACATAAGGTCTGTGAAGTTCTATATCGCTTGGAACATCTTCTACAGCTTTACTTCTTAAATCTTCAATAGATCCTACAGATTCTGTATGTCCGCATTCACATCTCCAAATTGGAAGAGGAGTTCCCCAATATCTTGATCTAGAAATTGCCCAATCATTTAAGTTTTCTAGCCAATTTCCAAATCTTTTTTCACCTACAAAATCTGGGAACCAATTTACTCCATTATTATTTTCAATTAATTTATCTTTAAATTTAGTTACTTCAATGTACCAAGATGGATGAGCGTAGTAAATAAGTGGTGTGTGACATCTCCAACAATGAGGATAATTGTGTTTAATTTTTTGTTTAGAGAAAAGCAAATCGTTATCTATCAAATAGTGTAAAATATCGTGATCTGCATCAATTACAAATTGACCCTTCCAAGGTGTATCTGTAAATTTACCTTCTTCGTCAACTGGCTTAAGCATTGGAAGTCCATATCTTCTTCCAGTTTGATAGTCGTCTTCACCAAAAGCAGGAGCTGTATGAACAATTCCAGTACCATCTTCTGTAGTTACATAATCTGCTGTTACAACGTAGAATGCTTTTTTATCAGGTTTCAAGAAAGAAAGTAGCTGTTCATATTCCATGTATTCTAAATCTTTACCTTGCATTTTTTCAACTATTTCATATTCTCTATCTTTAAAAACATCTTTAGCTAGAGACTCAGCAACATAATAGAAATTACCATCATCAAGTTTTGCTTTTATATAAGTAACATTTGGATTTACTGCAAGAGCAATATTTGAAGGTAGGGTCCATGGAGTTGTTGTCCAAGCTAAGAAATACTCATTTTCTTTACCTTTAACTTTGAATTTACAAGTTGCAGTTGTTGTTTTAATCTCTTCGTAACCTTGTGCAACTTCATGAGAAGCAAGTCCTGTACCACATCTAGGGCAATAAGGCACAATTTTATGCCCTTCGTAGATTAGTCCGTCTTTAAACATTTTATCTAATATATGCCATACTGACTCTATATAATTATTTTCAAGAGTAATGTAAGGGTGATCTAAGTCGATTAGATATCCCATTCTTCTAGTTAGAACTCTCCATTCTTTTTCATATTCAAAAACGGATTCTTTACATTTTTTATTAAATTCTTCAACACCATAGGATTCTATGTCTTGTTTATTGTGAAGGTCAAGTTTCTTCTCCACTTCTATTTCCACTGGAAGTCCATGAGTATCCCATCCGGCTTTTCTGTTGACCTTATATCCCAACATTGTGTGATATCTACAAGTTAGATCCTTAAGTGTCCTAGCCATTACGTGATGAATTCCAGGTCTTCCATTAGCAGTTGGAGGGCCTTCGTAGAATATATAATTATCTCCATCTTCTTTAGTTTCTACAGACTTATGAAGTAGATCTATTTCATCCCAAAAGTCTGAGATTTTTGCCTCTCGCTCACTGGCGCTTCCTTTAGATAAATCTTTAAATTTGTTCATATTAACTCCTTATATAAATTAAAAAATCCCTTCTCTTTCGAGAAGGGACGAATTTACCGCGGTACCACCCTAATTATAGGTTCCTATCACTTAAAATTATAACGTAATTACCGTAAAGATTTTAGTCTTTAAACTCCAAGGTGATCTTTGCGAAATAAAACACAGTTTTGCACCATACAACTGCTCTCTAAAGTTTTTTAGGCCGCAACGTCCTCTTCAAAATTTATTTTATATATTGGTCTATTGTCTTACTTTTAAAAAGATCAATAAGCTCATTTTGGAAACCACACAAAGTATTGTGGAACTTGCAATTTTCTATACCATTTTCATTATATCTATTGCAATATTGATCGTCTTTGCTAAGGCACTTATTAATTTCAAAAGGTCCATCAACAGCGACGACGATATCATAAAGAGTAACTTTTTCTTTTGGTTTTTTTAAATAGTAGCCACCCTTGGCTCCTCTTTTTGCATCTGTAATTCCAGCTAAATTTAGCTTTCTAAGAATTCTCAGCGTAAACCTCTCAGTTACCTGTTCGGCCTCTGCAATTTTAGGAGCGCCAACGACTTCATTTTCATGTTTAGCAAGATAGCTAACAATCCTAAAAGCATAGTCCGTTTCTTGTGTTATTCTCATTTTATCACCTATTCTATACTATTTTTTTAAAGCTGTCAATTAGTTAAAATATTCATCCTGTAGATTTCTAATTTTAACAATTTCAGAATTTTCATTTAATTTAATATCATCATAAGTTAAAGCTTCGCCCTTTTTTATGTCTTTTATTGCGATAGATCCTTTAGTTATAATTCCAATTGGCACGTGATTTCCGTTCTTTTTAAATTCACTAGTAACTAGCCTTCCAAAAATCATCTCTCCTCCAATTGAATCTAAAGCTTCGCCTTCTTTTATGTCTCTTTTTGCCACCGCTATTGTCTCTGCCACAGGTCCTTTTAATGGCGCAATTGTTGAATCTTTAAGTACAACAGCTCTTATTATTGAACTAGGAGTTTCCAAACTAGTCAAATGAAAAGGTCTGTATATAGAAAAGTTTGGTCCATCTCCCATAGATAAATATTTCATTTCATCTGTTATAAAATTATTATTATCCTTTACAACTGCAAATACTCCAGGCGCTATTCCTGATGCAAAATCGACCACATTGTAAGAATTTAAAATTCCACCATCTGACTTAAGTTTAAAGTCATTTGCAATTTCCTTAGGTTTTGTATCAATGAAATGACATCCAGCTACATCTGGAACAAATCCAGTAGCATTGCATACAGCATTTAATTCCATCATTGTGTTTGTTCCATCTACAAATGATGTGAGCATTCTATTATTTACACCTTTTTTGATAGCATCTTCCTTAAGCTCATCTGGTGTAGCATAATTATCTAACTTATTGTTTTTACCTTTACCCAAAACTAGAACTTCAAACCCACAATTTTTTGCAAATTCGTAAATATCCATTATAGCTCCTGGTTCGTCTCCTGCTGAACCTGAATATACAATTCCAGCTTCGTCTGAAAGTTTCTTTAAATAGGGTCCAACTGTCGCATCCATTTCGACATTTAAACTCACTATATTAACTTTTTCTTTTATTGCCTTTAAACTTAAACTTGTGCCTACTTCAGTATCTCCAGTACAGTCTACTACGCAATCAGTTATAGTTGCTGCAAAGTATATATTAGTAGTTAAAACAAATATATCATTTTTTAGAGATTTCTGTGCCTCTTCTATGTCCTCAGTAAATATATATTCGTCTTCTTTGAGTCCTGCAATCTCTATCGCTTCAAAAAGTGTCTTTTTATTTCTTCCTGCTAGAACAGATGCACAAAAACTATCACTTTCAACTATTTTACAAAATAGTGATGTACCCATTAAGCCTGTACCAACGATGCCAACAGAAATTTTTCCAAATTCTTTTAATTTATTTTGTAAGTAAAACATATGTCCCCCTTAATAATACCATATTAATGTAGTTTTTTTAACCAGAAAATTTTGCTCCAAGTCTATATCCAGAAGCTATCGCAAAATGTAGATTATAGCCTCCACAATCTCCGTCTATATCAAGGGCCTCTCCTATTATATATAAATCTTTAATTTTTTTGGAAGAATAATCAAAAGAATTTACTTCATCTAAAGATACTCCTCCCCTTGTCACTTGAGAATTTTTAAACCCAGTGTTTCCTATAACTTTAAATTTAGATTGTAACAGTAAATCTACAATCCTGTCAAAATCTTTTATATTTAATGCGCTCATTGCACTATTTTTATCCAAACCGAGTGCATCTACAATGTAGTGAATAAATTTTTTATCTACAATTCCAATTAAAAAATCTTTAACTGAAAAATCTGGAAAAATATAAAATCTAGAATATAGCATCTCTTTAATATTCTTATCTACATTATTTATAAGAGGTATTTCTATAATGTCATTTTTTCTAGCGTTTACAGATAAATCTAAAATTGGAGGACCACTTATTCCATAATTTGTAAAAAGCAAATCTCCTCTTCGCCTATCAATAATTTTGCCATCTCTTATAAGCTTTGCCTCTCCAATTACCTTAGTTCCACTGAGGTGTTTTAAATATTTTGAATCAAGCTTTAACTGTGTAAGAGCAGGATAAAGGTCGGTAACTTTAATTCCGTGTTCTTTTAATATCTTAAACGCAGTTCCATCTGAACCACTTGCTGGCATTGAACTCGCACCAAAAGCACAAACCAATTTATCGCACTCTAAATCTTTATTATTCGTATGCACTAAAAATTTATTCTTTATTTTTTCAAAAGACTTTACTTCAGTAGAAGTCATTATCTCTACTCCTTTGGACTCTAACCAATACATTAAAATATTTAAGACAGTATTCGCTTTTAATGTTATTGGATAGACTCTATCTCCATCAGTTGTAGATTCAAGTCCTAGAAATTTAAAGAAATTAATTAAGTCATCATTATTAAATTCGTCTAGAGTTTCTTTAACAAAATTGCCATTGGAATAGTTTTTAGTAGACAGTTTTAAATTTGTATAATTACATCTCCCGTTTCCTGTAGCTAAAAGTTTTTTTCCAATTCGATCATTCTTTTCTATTAAGATAACTCTATTGTTTTCATTCTTTGCTTTTATAGCAGCAACCATACCAGATGGTCCTGCACCAATTATTATAATATTCATAATCTGTATAAATTATATATCTTAAGTGTGTACAAATACAATGTTTAGTATAAATCAATATATCATTTTTAAATAATTATGTTTACTGTTAATATAAAATATAAAATTTTAAAATTAATCAAATGAAAATATAAAAATCTTAAACAACATAAAACACATCGCCACAAAATAGCAATGTGTTTTATAATTAAAATATTTAATTTTTTTTACTAGAGTGATCGTGATGATCATGTAAATCATCTTCACTTTCATCTGTATACACATTTATATCATATAGTCCATAGACCTGTTCTAATTCTTTTACAACTTCCACAACACTGTGCTCGTTAAATCCAAAGATGTAAATTTCACTTCCATAATTGACAGATTCAAATGTGAGCTTTCCATCATCAAAAAGTGAAATTCCAAAGAATTTGAGTGCATTTTCTCCTAGCAAATTTTCTAAAAGTGCATTTGTAAATTCATCATCAATTAAACCCTGATAAATATATTCATATGCATTTTCATCAGAGTAAACTGCAAATTCTTCTATAGACTCTTTCATTTCTTTATCTTCTTTTAAAATCTTTAATTCATAGGCATCTGACTTCTTTAAATTAATCTTTAATAAGTCTTTAATAAATCTTAAATCTAAATTGTCGTCTATGAAAACATCATTCTCAAAACTAATATAAAACATTTATGACCTCAACAAATAAAAACTTAGGTATACATCGTTAAAATTATCATCATTTGGAAAATATATATTGGTAAAAATAATTTTATGACCAGAAAAAACTATTGAAAGATCATCAGGTTTAATCTTATAATCGTCTTTTCGAAGTGCTTTTAGCCTATCTTTTAAGTCCCTTAAATCCAACGAATATATTTTTCTAAACTTATCTTGATTGTCTGAATAAGCTTCATATATATCAATTTTTGTTTCTTCTCTTACAAATTTATAGTCGCTATATCTACTGTCTTCAGACGATATATCCACTACAACCATGGAGCTATATCCTTCAATATCAATTGGACTTAGCTGAGACGGTTTGTCTGGGTTGTAATCTTCATTTAACATATATCCAAGATATACATCTGAATACATGCCTAGTGTATCAAATCCAAAAGTTTGAGTTACACTATCAGCTGAATATTTAAAATTCTCAGGCAAATATGAAAGTTTATCAATTCGATTGCCACTGTCCATAAATCTCAAAATCCCAGTAATTATTTTCTTATCCTCGCTACTGATATCTGGATTTGGAATAATCTTATTTTCACTAATCATATTATTTTTTTCTAATACACTTACGAATAATCTGTTCTGCGATTTTTCAGTAATTTTAGTAGCAGATATAGGTCCAATGGATGTAAAAAGTAATATTATTGTCAATAATATTGGTATAGTAATATTTGAATTGTCTCTGTAAAAAATATAGTAGATAGTAGAGAGAAAAATCCAAATACCGCCAGCAAAAACTAAATATCTATTCTCTGTAATTCCATATTCATTAATCCTTAAAACTAGTGCAAAAAACATCATCGCTAGCAGAGGAAAAACAAAAAAAGGAAATATTTTTTTAAATTTATTTAAAAATTTACTTGTTTCAATTCTCGATATAAAAAATAAGTAAAATACACTAAAAATTAAAAACCATAGGACTAAATTTACAATTATGCCCTGAGGAATCTCCCAAAATATTAATATTTTGGCAAAATAGACAATTAGAATCGCTGTATATATTATAGTGATTGGAAGCAATATATATATAAGAAGTATTCTAAATGGAAGTGGATACTTATAATCTGTATATGAGTCTTTCAGTCTTGGAAATTCTGAAAGAAAAGTAATTACATTAAATAGAACAAAAATTAATATTGCAGCTCTTGCATAAATTGTAGAGTCAAAAGAAATTTTAAATAATTTATCTAAAGCAAAAATTATTACACTAATACCCGCAAATACTATCACACTATAAATATTTGAAACTATAAAAGATTTCATTATTTTCATAAAATATGCAACATAGTTTTTGTGATAATAGGACTTTGCTATAAAAGAAGTTCCAGCAACAAATGTAAGTAAAAATGTAACATACATAAATTTCGAGTCTGCTGTAAAAAGAACCCCTGATTTGCTATTTATAATTTCATACACACCATATAGTATTGGCGGACATAGGGCATATGAAATTATCATAAAAAAATGATTTTTCTTTAAATTATTTAAATTATAATAATTTGTAAGTCCTTCGTTAAATAAATTGACAAAAGAAAACAAAAATATTGCAAATAAACATAAAAATCCAAACTTTAAATAAAAGTCTTCTTTACCCTTTCCTATATAATAAGTGCTTATTATAAAGAAAATAGAGGTTAAAGCCGCTGCTATTATTGTCAGTGGGAATCTTTTAAAGGTGTTTTTTATATTTGTCGAATTAAATAATTTAATATTAAAAAACTGCATCATTTCACCTACCTCGAATTTATTATACACTAAAAATAATTTTTTTAAAGCTTCACAGAATATCTTAAACATTGTATCCATTTTGAAACTTTTAGTCGCTATAAACTACCTCTCCTCCGACAATTGTATATTTAACTTTGCCAATTAGGGTCTTATTTTTAAACGGTGTATTGGATGATTTTGATTCAAATTTTTCCAATTTATACTCTTCATTCAAATCCAAAATAGTAATGTCGGCTGTCCTTTTTTCAGATATATCTCCCCCATTTAATCCATAAATTTTTGCTGGATTTAGACTCATAAGTTCGATTAACTTTGAAAGGCTAATAGCATTAGTTTTAACTAAATTTTCGTAGCAAACTGAAAATGAAGTTTCAAGTCCAATTATTCCAGATGGAGCTTTCGTGATATACTTCTCTTTTTCTTCTCTAGAGTGAGGTGCATGATCTGTAGCTATAATTTCTATAGTTCCTTCCTTAATACCTTCGATTATTCTAAGTCTGTCACTTTCATCTCTAAGTGGAGGATTCATCTTTGCAAGAGGCCCATATTCTAAAACCGCAGTGTCATTTAATGCAATGTGGTGTGGTGTAACTTCAGCAAAAATATTTGCACCATGTTCCTTTCCAAATTTTATTAAATCTACACCTGTTCCTGTAGAAATATGCTGAATAGATACTTTAGCTTTTGTATAAATTGCAAATGCAACATCGCGAGCTATAAATGATGATTCTGCAATAGATGGTGAACCGTATATCCCTATCTCTTCAGATACTTTTGAGTGATTGATTCCATTTTCTTTAATTAAACTTGGATCTTCTTCATGAAATGAAATTAAGGTATCTAGGTTTTTTGCATTTTCCATTGCTTTTAATATCAATTCTGAATTTCTATTTGGAATTCCGTCGTCTGTAAAAGCAATAGCTCCAGCCTCTTTATTTTTTTTCATGTCGACAAGTTCTGTATCTTTAAAATTTTTAGTAAGTGCTGATACTGTATATACATTTAAAGGAAGATCCTTTTCCTTCTTATAAAATTCTTTTATAATTTCTTCATTGTCAATTTTAGGACTTGTATTTGCCATTTGTATAACACTAGTAAATCCTCCAGCTATTGCAGCACTTGACCCAGTATTTAAATCTTCTTTATGAGTTTGTCCTGGTTCTCTAAAATGAACATGTACATCTATTAAACCTGGAACTACAACCATTCCACTCGCATCAATTATTTTTTCATCATCAACATCTATATTTTTTGAAATCTTTGATATTTTATCTCCTTCAATATAAATATCGCAAATTTCATCAAAATTATTTGCAGGATTTATTAATCTTCCATTTTTTATTAACATCAATTTCCTCCAAAACTTTTTATTTAATTATATCACACTATAGCAAAAAAATCATAAAAAAAGTGCAAAATGAATTGCACTAATATTCTACGTCAAGCAGGTATAAACCACAGCTTGGCGCTGTTGGTCCTGCTGCTTTTCTATTCTTTTTATCTAAAACTTCTTTCATATGAAGTTCACTAAATCTACCATTTCCTATTTCTAGGGCAGTTCCAACAATAATTCGGATCATATTTTTTAAAAAAGATTTTCCCACAAAATCGAAATATAAAAAATTTCTGTTTTCTATAATATCAACAGAATCAATTGATCTAATAGTATCCTTAACGATAGCATTTCGCCCCATAAATGAATTATAATCATGCTCTCCCAATAAATAATTCATAGAAGTGCGCATTTTTTCTATATTTAAATCAAATGGATATTCATAAGCCCTATTGCACAAAAGTGCATTTCGATATCTACTTCTATAGACGACATATCGATATTTTTTCTTCTTTGCAGAAAATCTCGCGTGAAAATCATCATCGACATATTTTGCACCAATTACCGAAACATCCTCTGGCAAATTATAATTTATAACCCTAGGAAGATTTCCAATATCAATTGTTGTATCACTTTTAAAATTAGCATATTGACCTAGAGCATGTACTCCTCTGTCGGTTCTACCCGCATAATAAATTTTGGTTTTCTCCTTAATTGTATTTTGGATTCCTAAAGTCAGTTCATTTTCTACAGTACGCTTATCAGGTTGATACTGAAAACCATAAAAATTAGTACCATCATATACAATCTTTATTAAAATATTCATACTCTTGAAACCAACACAATCGCCATATAAAATACCAAGTTTCCAACAAGCATAACTATATCTGAATTTACTATTTTAAGCTCATTCATTTTAGTTCTGCCATCACCACCTCTATAACATCTGGCCTCCATGGCAGTTGCAAGTTCCTCTGCTCTTCTAAATGAATTTATAAATAAAGGAACCAATAATGGCACCAAATTTTTAGCTCTTCTCATTAAATTTCCAGATTCAAAATCAGCACCTCTTGCCATTTGTGCTTTTATTATTTTATCTGTTTCTTCTATTAGTGTTGGAATAAATCTAAGAGCTATAGTCATCATCATTGCTATCTCGTGACTTGGTACTCCAATTTTCCTTAATGGATTTAAAAGAGCTTCAATTCCATCAGTAAGCTCAATTGGAGAAGTTGTATAAGTAAGTATGCTCGTTCCTAGAACTAAAAGTATAAGCCTAATACCCATTAAAAGTGCAATGTTTAGACCCGTATCAGTAATTGAAATCTTCCAGATTCTAAAAATTTCTTCACCAGGTGTAAACATCAAATTGACGATAAAAGTTATTAAAATAATCCATCTTAGTGGCCTAAGTCCTTTAAAAACCATCCTTATAGGTAGTTTTGCAACAGAAATTACAAGAACTAGGTATAAAACAACTGGTATATACATATACATTGATTTTATAAAAAATAATGTAACTATGAATAAAATCATTGTAATAATTTTTAGTCTCGGATCATATTTATGAACAGCAGAATTTCCTGGAAAATATTGACCTATTGTAATATCTTTAAACATCTTTTCTACTCCTTAAATATTCTTTTAGAGATTCTTTTGCCTCATCAACAGTAATGCAATCATCATCTACATCAAATCCCCTTTTCTTTAAAACTCTCATAAAAGAAGTGATTTGTGGTATTCCAAGACCAACAGATTTAAGCTCATCTTCCTTTTTAAAAACTTCTCTTGGAGACGAATCCATAAATACTTCTCCCTTATCCATTACTATAAGTCTCTTAGCAATTCTTGCCATATCTTCCATTGAGTGAGATACAAGAATTATAGTGATGTTCTCTTTTTTGTGAATATTGGAAACTTCACTTAATATTTCATCTCTTCCTCTTGGATCAAGACCAGCCGTTGGTTCATCTAATATTAAAACTTTTGGGTTCATAGCTAAAACACCAGCAATGGCAACTCTTCTTTTTAAACCTCCGGAAAGTTCGAAAGGAGATTTATCTTTAAATTCATCATATGGAAGTCCTACAGATTCCATGGCATTTTTGACTCTTTCTAAGACTTCTTTTTCACCTAATCCTAAATTTTTAGGACCAAAAGAAATGTCCCTTTCAACTGTCTCTTCAAAAAGTTGATATTCAGGATATTGAAATACTAATCCAATCTTTTTCCTAAGATCGGTTAAATTACTTGAATCTTTATCAATCTTTATACCATCTGCCACTATGCTTCCAGTTGTCGGTTTTAAAAGTCCATTTAAATGTTGAATTAATGTTGATTTTCCAGAACCTGTGTGTCCTATTAGCCCTATAAATTCATTTTCTTCAATTTTTAAATTAACATCTTTTATGGCAACTTTTTCAAAAGGAGTATCCTTGCCATAAACGTGAGTTAAATTATTTATTTCTATAAGTGACATATTTCATCAACCATCTCATCTATATTTAAAATTTTTGTAGACACATCAAATCCATCTTTTTTAAGTTCATTTGCAAGGTCTGTAACCTGTGGAACATCTAGTCCCATTTTTTTTATGGCATCTACATTCGAAAATACTTCTCGAGGTTTACCTTGAAGTATAATTTCTCCGTCTTCCATTATAACAAGTCTATCACTAAGTGCGGCTTCTTCCATATAATGTGTGATAAGAATTATAGTTTTATTTTGCTGCTTATTTAACTTTATTAAAGTATCTATAACTTCTTTTCTTCCACTTGGATCAAGCATAGCAGTTGGCTCATCTAAAATAATATATTTTGGAGACATTGCCAGAATTCCAGCTATTGCAACTCTTTGTTTTTGTCCACCGCTAAGTAAATGAGGGGCGTGTCTTTTGAATTTATCCATACCTACGATTTCTAAAGATCTATCCACTCTTTTTCTTATCTCTTTAGGATCAAGACCAAGATTTTCTGGGCCAAAGGCAACTTCATCTTCAACTACCGTTGCCACTAATTGGTTATCAGGATTTTGGAAAACCATTCCTGCAACAGCCCTTATATCCCAAATCGTTTCATCAGATCTGGTGTTAAGACCATCAACCAAAACATCACCCTCTTGTGGCACAAGAAGTCCATTTATAAGTTTTGCAAGAGTTGACTTGCCAGAACCATTGTGTCCAAGAAGAGCAATAAATTCTCCCTCATGAATATCTAAACTCACATTTTTAATTATTTGTTTTGCATTTTCATCTTCTGTATCATATTTAAACGATAAGTTCTTTATTTCAATCAATTTTTCGCCTCAATTTATATTATTGTCTATTATTATAAAATAAAAGTTAACAATAGTCCAATTTAAAAAATAAGCCTTGACGCATAAAAAATTATCAGAAATAAATCTGATAATTTTATTATACGAATATATTATTATTTTTCCATTCTTCGTAGTCATCAAGAACATTTTTTAGCTTCTTGACGACATATGCCAAAACGCTAAGGTCATCGATAAATCCAATTCCTAATAATAAGTCTGGAACAAGATCCATTGGATTTACTAGATATACCATTGCTGCAGTAATCATAATAATATCCTTTTTCTTGACATTTTTATATGTTCCGCTCAAAAAGTCTTTTAAGAGTCCGAATATTAAAGTTAATTCCTTGGCAAAATCTGTAAAAGTTTTTTTGTTAAAAGCCATTTTTTCATACTCATCTATCAGCTTGTTAATTTTATTTTTATCTTTAAAAAGTTCCCTTGCAACTGGATTAAGTCTTCTAAAAAGTTTTATATAATTAATTTTCATGTTTCCTCCCGCATGAATAAATACCCAAAATTAATATATATTAAAATTTTTTATTTCATCCAACTGTTGTCTTTTGGATTTTTTTGAAACTTTTTAAGTTTTTTAGATTGGTCGTAAGAGATGTAGTTTGTTTCAACTGCTATTTCTATTAATTCATCTAAATTTGTAAGGGATGCGTGAGAATAATTTGCCTTTTCAAAATTTTCTTTAGCAGACAAGAGATTATAAGTAAACACACTTACAATTCCAAGTATTTCGTATCCTTCATCTTCTAGTGCCTTAGCTGCTTCAATTGAAGATCCTGCCGTCGAAAATAAATCTTCAATTACAACAACTTTTGCACCATCAATTTTTTTACCCTCAATTTTATTCTGTTTTCCATGGTCTTTATTTGAACTTCTGACATAACCCATAGGCAAATTCAATCTTTCTGCAATTAGTGCAGCATGAGATATACCAGCAGTTGCAGTACCCATAATATACTCCACGTCTTGAAATTTATCTTTAATTATTTCTGTCAAAGAATCTTCAACTATCTTTCTTTCTTGTGGATATGACAAAATTAATCTGTTGTCACAATAAATTGGAGATTTTATGCCTGAAGCCCAAGTATATGGATCATCTGGAGAAAGAGTTACAGCTTTTATATCTAAAAGTATCTTTGCAATATTCTTCATTTTATTCCCCCAAAAATTCTTTTTTGATTTCTATATATTCTTTAAGTGGATCTTCTGCACTTCTAATAGGTCTACCTACTACTATATAGTCAGATCCAAGTTCACGCGCTTCTTTTGGTGTTACAACCCTTTTTTGATCATCTAAAGCTTTCTTTACTTTTCTTATTCCAGGTGTAACTGTTATAAAATCTTTTCCAAGTTCTTCTTTGATTTTTGGAACTTCTAATGCGGAACATACAATGCCTGATAATTCACTTTTTTTAGCAAGCTTTGCATATTGAAGTACCACTTCATCTAATTTCAAATCTTTATCAATCTTAAGCTCTTCGTGCATAATATCTTCGTCTGTAGAAGTGAGCATTGTAACTGCTAAAGTCACTACATCTTTATTAGAATCTTTTATAACTTTACTTGCAGAAGACAACATATTAAAACCACCAGCTGCATGATAGTTAAACATGTCAACATCGAGGTCTAGAAGAGACTTTGTCGCTCCAATGCAAGTATTTGGAATATCGTGGATTTTTAAGTCAAGGAAAATTTTATGACCACGCTTCTTTATTTCCTTTACAATCTCTGGTCCTTCTTTATAAAAAAGTTCCATACCAATCTTTACAAAAACACTTTGACCTTCAAATTTATCTAAAAAATTAAGTGCTTCTTCTTTTTTTGAAAAATCCAAAGCTATTATTACATCTTTTGCCATAATTACTCCTTATTCTGTAGCTTTATCTTGTAAATAAGCGTAAATAAATTTATCTAAATCTCCATCCATAACTCTATCTACATCGCCAATTTCAACATTAGTCCTGTGATCTTTAACCATTGTATATGGTTGGAATACATAGGATCTAATTTGAGAACCCCATGCAATTTGAGAGTAGTTACCTTGTAGGTCCTCAATCTTTTCTTTCTTCTCTTCTTCAGCTAGTGCAATTAACTTTGCCTTTAGCATATCCATGGCTTTTTCTCTATTTTGAATTTGACTTCTTTCATTTTGACATTGAACCACTACACCTGTAGGAATATGAGTAATTCTCACAGCCGAATCTGTGGTGTTTACGTGTTGACCACCAGCTCCAGTTGATCTATAAGTGTCAATTTTAAGTTCGTCATCTTTTATTTCTATTTCTGTTTCGTCATCTAGCTCTGGAAACACATCGACCGAAGAAAATGAAGTATGACGTCTCTTATTTGCATCAAAAGGAGATATTCTGACAAGTCTATGGACTCCCTTTTCGCCCTTTAAATATCCATAAGCCTTATCTCCAGATATTCTTAAAGTTGCAGATTTTATTCCAGCTTCGTCTTCCTTTAAAATATCAAGGGTTTCGATTTTAAATCCCTTTTTCTCTGCATATCTTGTATACATTCTAAGTAGCATTTCTGCCCAATCTTGAGCCTCTGTTCCTCCAGCTCCAGCATGAATTGAAAGAATTGCATTATTAGAATCATATTCTCCATTAAGTAGTGTATTTAATTTAAACTCATCCGATTTATTCTCAATTACATCGACCATATTTTTAAATTCATCATAAGATGAGTAGTCTTCTTCAAGATCCATCAAGGTAATTAGGTCTAAAGCATCAGTAATTAAATCTATAAGTTCACTGTATTGGTCTATAACCTTTTGATATGAATTGGTCTCATTAATTACTTTTTGGGCTGCATCATTGTCGTCCCAAAAATCAGGTTCCATTTGCTTTTTATTTAATTCCTTGACTTTTTCTTTAAGTTTATCGACTTCAAGAGATTCTCCCAAACTTTCAGTCAATTCTTTGGACTTTTCGAGTCGCTCTTTATCTATATAGATATTTTGCTCCATAAAATCCCCCTTCTTTTTCTCATACAAGTATATCATAAGTAAATATCTTGAACTAATAAAAATTTAAAATCTTATAAAACGATTTAGTTTATTGTAAAAAACTCCCAATACATTTGCAAGATAATTTTAAAAATTTTGCTAATATATTGGGAGTTTGTATAAATAATTTTAAGAATTTAAACTTTTAGCTTTATCAAGCATCTTTTCCAAATCTTCTTCATCAAAATGGTAGTGAGAATTGCAAAAATGACAAGTGACATCAGCCTTTTTGTCTTCTACTAAAATTTCTTCAATTTCCTTTGGCCCTACAGAAACTATTGCATCAATTACTTTTTCTCTACTGCAATCACACTTATAAGAAATATCTCTCTTTTCTAAAACTTTTACATTAAAACCATTCATGAGAACTTTTAAAATTTCTTCTCCATCGTGATACTTCTCTATTAAAGATGTTATCCCATTTATTTTTGAAAGATTTTCTTCTAATTTGTCAACTTGAGAATTATCAGCTCCAGGCATTAATTGAATTATAAAACCTCCAGCAGCCTTAATAGAATAATCTGTATCAACTAAAACTCCAAGTCCAACAGCTGATGGTATTTGATCAGACTTTAAAAAATAAGTGGCCAAGTCTTCTGCAATCTCTCCCGTAACTAAATTTACAGAACCTGTATATGGTTTTTTAAGACCAATATCCATAGTAAGTGTTAAATCTCCAGCTCCGACTAGTTCTGATACATCTAACTTTCCGTCGCTTTCTCTTACAGGTAAATCTGCACAAGGATTTGATATAAATCCCTTAACATGTCCATCATTTTTACAAGTAGCTAAAATTTTTCCACCAGGTCCATTTCCATTTATACTAAGTGTCAATGAGTCCTTCTCATTCTTTTGCCAAGAACCGATTATTGCCGCAGCAGTTAGAACTCTTCCCAAAGCTGCAGAAGCTGTCTTTGAAGTCTTGTGTATACTTGCAGCTTCTTCTACAACATCAGTAGTAATTGCTACTGAAATTTTTATTTTTTCACTTTCATCTATCGCTCTTAAAATATATCCCATGCTATCTCCTTGCTATTACTGTATATCTAGAAGTATTATCATTAATACCTTTATCTTCGTAATCATCATAAAACTCTATATCTTTAAATCCAATCTCACTTAAAATATTTTTTATTTCATCGACTGAATAGGCCCTTTCTCTATGTTCTTCATAAAACCTTTCATATTTATTGAAATCATATTCTACAAAAAAATTAACTCCATATGTGTTTACTTTATTATTTTCGTCAAATATATTTTCCCACACATAAAAGATATCTTCAACTTCATCCACTGTAACTGGTGGAATAGATTTAAATTTATAAACCGTATTAAAATCACAAACTAAAATTCCATCTTTATTTAAGTATTTAAAAGCCGATTCAAGAGCTTTACTGACATCGCCTTTATCTAAAATATAGTTTAGGGAATCTCCAACACAAAATATCGCATCATAATTTCTAGGTGCTTTAAAACCAACCATGTTTTGCTTAAATAAATTTAAATTTTTACTGTTAATTTTATTTTGGCATACAGAAAGCATATCGTCAGAAAGATCAAATCCATCAACTTTAAAATCTTTAACTAACTTTTCTGTTAAATTTCCAGTTCCAACAGCCATCTCTAAAATATTAGTAGGTTCTAGACTCTTATTATCTAGAACCCACATAATAAATTTATAAATTTTTTCATAATCTAAATCATACATAAGCTTATCGTAAATATATGCAAAGTCTTTATAAATCATCTTCTACCTTCAATTTCTTCTAATATTTTCGTCAAAACAACTGTTGAATTGTCATTAATCACAACATCTGCTCTGTTATCCATTGGAGTTTTGTCTCTATTAATTATAATTAAGTGATCTACATAATTTGGCAAAAAATTTACTGGTGAAACGCTAAGAGATGATCCAACTACGATTAAAGTATCTGTGTCTTCTAATTCAGCCGCACCCCTACTAAAATCATCTGGCATCATATCTCCAAACATAACCACATTTGGCCTTAAGATTCCTCCACATTTGTCGCAGCGAGGTGGTATTTCTCCATTCTCAACTTTTTCTTTCATAACTGGAAATTTAAATTCACATCCGCAGCTCATACAATGAATTCCACGAGTTTCACCATGAACTTCGTAAATATTTTTACTTCCAGCTTTTGCGTGAAGATTGTCAATATTTTGAGTTATAATTCCATCTAAATAACCCATCTCTTCTAATTTTGCCAAAGCAATGTGCCCACCATTTGGTTTCTGGTCATTTAAATCAAGCAAAATATTATAACCTTCTTTATAAAATATTTCTGGATGATTTAAAAGGCGATCTTTTGAAAGAGCTAGTGCGGGATCCATCTTTGTATAATAACCGTTAGAACTTCTGAAATCAGGGATTCCCGAATCTGTTGAAATTCCAGCTCCTGTAAGCGCAAAAACCTTCTTAGAATTTAAAATTAAATCTGCTGCCTTTTTTATATTATCCATTAATATCCTCCTAAAAAACTATATAGTGATAAATAAAGTACAAAATTAATAGTGCTATTATCGGCACGAAATTAAAAAAATCAATTGCTTCTACATCTCTGTATCTTATTCTCACCTCTTTATTTTGTAAAGAATTCTCCTTCATCTTTTTAAATATAATTCTTATTAAAATAATTGAAAAAATAGAAATTATCATCAATAAAATTATAATAAATAACTGTAAAGATCCTATTTCTCGTGAAATTTTGGTTCCAGATAAAAATTTAAAAAGTCCGTCATTTACATATCTTGCCGTAAAAACTGCAATTACATTATTTACAAAATGCGCAATTATTGCAGGATAAATAGATCCAGTAATTTCTATTAGTGTAGAAAAAAGTAATCCTAAAAGTAGCGGAGCCACAAAATTTTGAATGTCAAAGTGAAATAGTGCAAATACAATTGCAGACATAGCTATGGCAAATTTACTCCCATATACACTATAAGCATTTGTAAGAGTTCCCCTAAAAAAAATCTCTTCACAAATTGCTGGCACTATACACATAAAAATGAGATAGTTTAATATTGGCACTTTTTGGAGCATAATTTCCATTGGAAAATTTTTATATTCCACAAAGTTAGAAATTAAACTCAAAAATATTCCATTTAAAAGAAGTATTACTGGATAAGCCAAAATTATCACTAAAAAAGAAAGTAATATATTAGTCGCTGAAGTCTTTTTTAATTTTAAAACTTCTTTAAAATTGCCCGTCTTTGCAATTAAAACTGCAGGCAGTAGAACAATAAATACTTCAGTTAAAAATGTCCCATAAAAACTAAACTTTTCTTGAATATTAAATCCAATTGTTAGGAAAATTATTGCAAGAATAAGTGTAAGTGTATTTACACTCATTACATTTAAATTCTTTTTCCTATAATTTTTCATTTTAATCCTCTACATATGAATAAATGTATGGTACATTTCTGTAATAATCTCCATAATTTAAACCATATCCAACTATAAATAAATCGTCTATTGTAAAGCCAATATATTCAGACTCTACTTCCACCTCTCGCCTAGATGGCTTATTTAAAAGCACTGCACTCTTTAAACTTTTTGGATTCATTTCGATTAGTTTTTCTTTGACAGATTTTAAAGTATTTCCTGTATCTAATATATCATCAATTATAAGTACATCTCTATTTTCTATATCAGATCTTAAATTACTTAAAAATTTTACATCTCCACATGACTTTTCTTCATTTTCATAACTTGATGTAGTCAAAAAATCAATTTCCACTTTTCTATCTATATTTCTAAGTAAATCAGCTGCAAATATGAAAGAACCTCTGAGTAGAGATATTGCTACGAAGCCATCTTCATAATCTCTTTCAATTTCTTTACCTAGTTCTTTTACTCTTTTTTTTATTGCATCTTCTGTAAATAAAATTTCTTTATTCATAATTTCCTCCATTAGTTGTATTAATATTATATCAAAAATCTGATAAAATTCATCAATTATTGATATTGTCTTGCCCTTTAGATATAATTATCTTGGTGATAATATGAAAGACAATGATTTTGAACTTGCGCTCAATAAGCTTTTAATTTTGTTTATAATAAATAATTTCAATCACAAGTTAAAAGAAAATGATTTGAGTTACTTCATATTAAATTATGAACTGTTCAATTACTTTTACTTTAAACAGTATATAACGGAAATGGAATCCACTGGATTAATACTTTTTGATGATGATAAAAATTACTATCTATCAGAAGACGGCAAAGAAGCCTTAGAACTTTTTTATGAAAATATTCCAGAAGACAATATTGAATTTTTAAAGCCTCGCATCGAAGAATATAGACATGATTTAATTGTTAAAAACTCAGTATCAGCCAATATAAAATCAGAAAATGAAACAAATTACGCTCATCTTTCCATTAAGGACGGAGATGTGGAAGTTTTAAATTTAAAAATTGAAATCTCCGATGATAAAATGGGCAAAACTATAGTTAAAAACTTTAAGAAAAACCCACAAAAAATGTATCAAGATATTTTAAGAATTTTAATATCAAAGGAATAAATAAAAGACTGCAAAACAGTCTTTTTTTAATTTAAAAAAGCTCTAACATAAGCTAGAGCAATTTAAAACTTATTAAATTTAAAAATGGGTAATTTAACCTCTTAATTCTTGTCTATTTTCATTTAACATTTTTATTATTTCAGATAGATTAACTTGAGTATTTTCAAGAAGCTCATCTGCATAATCTCTTGCACCTTCTCTAATTTGAGTAGATTCTTCTTTAGCTGAATTTAAAATTTGTTTTGATCTTTCTGTAGCTTCTCTAACTAATTCATCTTCAGCAATTATTTTTTCTGCATGAGATCTTGCTGAAGTTATAATCTTATCTGCTTCTTCGTTAGCTTCTTTAATAATTCTTTCTTTATCAGAAGAAATTTGTTGAGCCTCAGCAATTTCACCTGGAATTTGAATTTTAATTTCATTTAAAATTTCAAGCATTTCTTCTCTTTCAATCATGACCTTATTTGTAAGTGGTATTTGAGAAGCTGTTTCAACTATATCCTCTAATTCTTCAACTAAATCTGTTATATTCATTTTTACCTCCTATTTAATTTTTCCTTCATGGCTTTTCCCACAACTTCTGGCACAAATAAATCTGTATCTCCATTAAAAGTGGAAACTTCTTTTGCAAGCGTAGAGCTGACAAATAAATTTTCATTAGTTGCAAGTAAAAACACCGTCTCTACACCATCTTTATAATGCATATTAGCCATTGCTAATGAATATTCATTAAAATAATCAGAAGCTGACCTTAGGCCTCTAACTATAACATTGCAGTTTTTCTTTTTAGCATAATCAACTAAGAGTCCATCGAAGGAATCTATTTCTACATTATCGTAACCTTCTAAAACTTTTTTTAAGAGATCTTTTCTCTCATCTACTGTAAAAAGTCCTTTTTTATTTTTATTATCCAAAATAGCAACTATTACAGTTCCAAAAATATCTCTAGCTCTCTTTATTATGTCCAAATGTCCATTAGTTACAGGATCAAAACTGCCAGCATATATTACTCTCATTTATCCCATCCCCATATGGAAATAGAAGAACTTCCATACTTTCTATTTTTTATTTCTTTGAAACCTTCAAAACTTGGTATACCAGTATCTGTAGCATATTCAACTACTACTAAACCTTCTTTTTTTAAAAGATTAAAATCCTTTATAATTTTCATCGACTTTCTATATAAATCCTTCCTATCAAAAGGTGGATCGATATATATGTAGTCAAAGCTCTCATTTAATTCTTTAAGCTGGCCAATGTTGCCGTGTAAAATTACGCCAAAATCAGAATATTTAGCCTTTTGAAGATTTTCTCTCACAATTTTAACAGCATCGTCAGAATTATCTAAGAAATAAGCTATTTTTGCTCCTCTAGATAAAAACTCGATACCATTTGCACCACTGCCACAAAAGATATCCAGTACCTTTGCATCTAGGAAATTTTGTCCCAAGATGTTAAATACAGATTCTTTAACTTTATCTGTAGTAGGTCTAGTATCAAGACCTTTGGGAGCTTTTAATTTTAGACCACGTCTATTTCCTGAAATTATTCGCATAATGCCTCCAAATCATTATTATTTTAACATATTGCAGTGAATAATTAAAGATTATTAGTTCAAATCTGCATAAAAATCAAGAATTTCATTATTCAAATAAGAATATTTTTTTGATTCCAAAAATTTATCTTCGCTTAATATTTTTTTAGCTTCATAAGCTGCGTATTTTAAAATCTCTTTATCCCTAAATGGATCAGCTAGTCTAAGATTTGGTATGCCTGACTGTCTAGTTCCAAATATATCGCCAAAACCTCTCATCTCCAAATCTTTTTTTGCAATATAAAATCCGTCATTTGACTCTTGCATAATTTTCATCCTCTGCCAAGAATTTTCTGATGAAGACAAATTATACAAAATACAGTAAGCCTGATCACTTCCCCTTCCAACTCTACCTCTCAATTGGTGAAGAGTGGAAAGGCCAAATCTCTCAGCATTATATATCATCATGACTGTTGCATTAGGAACATTTACTCCTACTTCTACAACAGTTGTAGATACCAATAAATTAATTTTATTATTAGCAAAATCTTCCATGATTTTATTTTTTTCACTGGGACTCATCTTTCCATGAATGAGTGCCAAACTGTAATCTTTAAAATACTTAGATAAATCAGCATAAACTTTTTCAACCGATTGCAAATTTTGAAATTCTTCGTTATCTTCTATAAGAGAGCATATTACGTATGCTTGATGTCCCTTATCCATCTCACTTTTTATAAAAGCTTTTGATCTATCTAACATACTTTCATTTATAGCTAAAGTTTTTACTGGTTTTCTGCCAACTGGCATCGTATCGATTATAGATATATCAAGATCTGCATACAAAACTAATGAGAGTGAGCGAGGTATTGGAGTTGCACTCATTATAATAGACGCAGCTTTTTTATTTTTATTCTTTAATAAATTTCTCTGGACTACTCCAAATCTGTGTTGTTCGTCTATTACATTTAACCCAAGATTTTTGAACTTAATATTTTCTTCTATCAAAGCGTGAGTTCCTATTAATATGTCTATAGCTCCAATCTCGAGATTACTTAGAATATCATCTTTTACTTTCTTTGGAGTTGAACCAACTATTAGCCTTACTTTTAACCCAAGAGGTTCTAAAAGTTCCCTAAAAGACTCTAGGTGTTGTTTTGCCAGTATCTCAGTTGGCGCCATAATAGTCGATTGATATCCATTTAAATAAGCAAGATACATAATTATTATTGCAACTATAGTCTTTCCACTTCCAACGTCTCCTTGAATTAGCCTATTTATTGTTCTTCCTTGGTTCATATCGCGAAATAATTCATTCACTACATTTTGTTGTCCATCAGTCAACTTAAATGGAAGATTTTTAATAAAGTCAAAAACTCTCTCATCTAGATTAAATTTTATAGAATCGGCTTCTTTATTTTGAACCTTATTTTTTAAAATTGAGAGTTCAAATAAAAACAGTTCTTCAAAAATCAATCTCTGTCTAGCTTCAATATAGCTTTTTCTGTCTTTTGGATAGTGTATATTTTTTATCGCTTCATTTTTACCAATAAGTTTATATTTTTCTCTAATATCACTTGATAAATTTTCATTAAATAGATTTAAATTTATGACCTGATCAATTGAATTTTCTATATTTTTATTGAAAAGCCCATTTGTGAGTTTATAAATTGGCGTGATTTTGCCCAAGCTTTTTACTCTATTGATAGGCTCAAATTCTGGACTAGATATACTCACTCTTCCTTTAAAGTAATCAACTTTTCCATAAAATAGATAAGTATCCCCAATTTTTATTTGTGAACGCAAAAATCTAGAATTAAAAAAAGTTATCTCTGCCTCTCCAGTTTCATCTTCAGCAAGATAACTTAAAATATCTAGACCTCTTCTAATATTTCTATCTTGTAATTTAGCAATTATTTTAAGTTTAAAAGTATCTTTGCTACCTGGTATGGCATCTTTAACTTTAAGTATTCTTGACGAGTCTTCATATCTTCTCGGATAAAACAAGAGTAGATCTTTAATTGTATATATGTCGAGCTTGTGAAAAAGTGAAGCTCTTTTTCCACCAACCTGTTTTAAAACACTAACTTTGTCACTTAAATTCATAACTACCTCTATGTAAAAAGCCTAAAGTCATGCTTTAGGCTCATAATTATTCTAAAGAAATTACGTAATAATAAATTGGCTGATCGCCTTCAATTAAATCTACATCAATTTCATCATACTCTTCTTCAAGCTTATCTCTAAGCTCATTTGCATCTTCCTCTTTGACATCTTCTCCATAATAAAGTGTAACGAGACAAATATCGTCATTCATAAGTTTTTTTATCGTGTTAAAAGTTACTTCTGATATATCTTTTCCACACTCTATAATTTCTTTTGTCGCAAGACCGATTATATCATTTTCGTGAACTTCCTTGCCACTAACTTTAGTATCTCTTACCGCATAAGTAACAGATGCATCAATTATTGAATCAAGAGCCTCTTTCATTTGAGCTTCATTTTCTTCAATTGAATTGTTTTCGTTGTATGCAAGTATTGCAGCTATTCCTTGTGGAACAGATTTAGAAGGAATTACTATAACATTTCTATCAGAAATATCTCTAGCTTGTTCTGCAGATAAAATAATATTGCCATTATTAGGAATTATGAATACAGTTTTGCCACCGACTTTGTCAATTCCACTCAAAAAGTCTTCTGTAGATGGGTTCATTGTCTGACCCCCCGGCACAACATAATCGACGCCTATAGATTTAAATGTATCTGTCATTCCTTTTCCCATAGAAACTGTGATAAAAGAAACGTCCTTTTCTTCAATCTTATCTTCTGTTTCTTCTCTTTTTTTAGCCTCAGCTACTTCTTCTTCGTCAAAAAGAGTTTCCCTATGTTGAAATCTCATATTATCAATTTTGATATCTTGTAAAAGTCCTAAATCACAAGCATATTGAAGTGCTATTCCTGGGTCATTTGTGTGAACATGAACTTTAATTAAACCTGTTCCTGCTCCACCTACAACTAATAGGCAGTCTCCAAGAGGAGAAAGTTTTTCCCTAAATGCATCTATATCATCGTAATCAGTATTAATAATAAATTCAGTACAGTAACCGTATTTAATATCAGTATTAGCACCCTCAAATTTAACTTCTTTTTGAGCTTTTTTCTTCATCACTTCGTCTTCTGATTGATCCAAAATCTCTTCGTTTTTTAAAACTTTAAGAGCTCCTTCAATTAAAACAACAAGACCCTTACCTCCAGCATCTACTACACCAGCTTCCTTAAGCACATCTAATTTATTAGGAGTATCATCAAGGGACCTATTAGATTCAATTAAAACGTCTTCTATAAAAGATATAAAATCATTGTACTTTTTGTGATTTTTCCACGCATACTCAGCAGTTTCTCGGCCAACAGTAAGAATAGTACCTTCAATTGGTTTCATGACTGCTTTATAAGTCGTTTCGCTTGCTAATTTAAAAGCTTCAGTTACCTGAGAAATATCAGCTTCATCTACATCTTCAAGTCCTTCCGCAAATCCTCTTAGAAGTTGTGAAAGGATAACACCACTATTTCCTCTTGCTCCCATAAGAGCCCCTCTAGATGCAGCCAAAGCAACATCTTTAACATATAATTCGCCTTCTAAATTTTCAATTTGCTTAAGGGCAGATTTTGCAGTGAGACTCATATTTGTTCCCGTATCACCATCTGGCACAGGAAAAACATTTAATTTATTTACCTCATTTTTCTTAAGAATAAGATAATTTACGGCGCCCTTAAATATCTCTTTTAGCAAAGCGCCATTTATTTTCTTAATATCCAAAACCTAACCTCCAACTATTTAAGTCTAATGCCTTCTACTGAAATTTCTATATTATCTATAGTTAGTCCAGTGAGTTCTTCCACATTATACCTAACTCTTTCAATTATGTTTTCACATACAGTAGAAATTTTTACTCCATATTCAAGAATTACATGAAGTTCAATATTAATTTGATTATTTTCAGTATTTACTTTAATTCCTTTAGACAGATTTTCAAATCTTAAAAGTTCAAAAATTCCGTCAGCGGCATTTTTTGATGCCATTCCAACAATTCCATAACTTTCCATAGCAGAAATTCCCGCAATGTTAGCTATTACATTATCATCTATAATTATATTTCCTAGTTCACGATTTACAATTGCCGGCATTAGGGCACCTCCTTATCCATAATATTATATCAGAATAGTTAATAAAATAACAGAAATATCTCATTTTAGCTTATTTTAGTAATATATATTATATTTATCCAATTTTTAGAAAATTAAAAATCGAAAAAATTTAGAAATTATTTGCATTTTACACATCTTTTTGATAAAATAATTGTTGCGTAAAAACTAAAGGAGGTGCAGCATGGCAAAAAGATGTGATATTTGTGGAAAAGAAAGAGTTTTTGGAAATAAAGTTTCATTTTCTCATTCTCGTTCTAACAGAAGTTGGGCCCCAAACATCAGAAGAGTTAAAGCTGTAGTTAACGGTACACCTAAGAGAATTAATGTATGTACTAGATGTTTGAGATCAGGAAAAGTTGAAAGAGCAATATAAATTTAGGGTCT
>JASBZH010000005.1 GCA_029983555.1 Peptoniphilus sp.
TTAATTTTATTATCTTAAAATAGTGTTAATGCATAATGCGTTAGCACTATTTTTATACATATTTTCATATAAAAATTTTTTTATAATGATTTTAAATTGAAAAATATTTTTATGGATTATTTTTCAGATTAAATATATTGCTAATATAAGCCATTTATGATATACTTTTTATCGGTATTAAAAACACACATTTTTTGATGATATGAGAGTTGCTTTTTGGTCCTCATATCAGTTGATGAAAATGGAGGAAAAAACATGGAGGTAATTAGATGTCAGTAATATCAATGAAAAACTTATTGGAAGCTGGTGTTCACTTCGGTCATCAAACTAGAAGATGGAACCCAAAAATGAAGAAATTTATATTTACAGAAAGAAATGGTATTTATATAATTGATCTTCAAAAGACAGTAACAAGAATAGAAGAAGCTTATGAATTTGTAAGAGATATTGCAGCTAATGGTGGACAAGTTCTTTTCGTAGGAACTAAAAAACAAGCACAAGATGCTATCGAAAAAGAAGCTGTTAAATGTGATATGCCATACATCAATCAAAGATGGTTAGGCGGACTTCTTACAAATCACAAAACTATTAAAAAACGTATCAATAGATTATTTGAACTTTATGAAATGGAAGAAAAAGGAATATTCGATGTTCTTCCTAAAAAAGAAGTTTCTCAACTATTAAATGAAAGAGAAAAATTAGAAAAATTCTTAGGCGGAATCAAAAATATGGAAGGCATGCCAGATGCAATCTATGTTGTAGACCCTAAGAAAGAATATATAGCTGTTAAAGAAGCACACATTCTTGGAATTCCAGTAATAGGTATTGTAGATACTAACTGTGATCCTGATGAAATTGATCTACCAATTCCTGGAAATGACGATGCAATTAGAGCTGTTAAATTAATTACAGAAACTATAGCAAATGCTGTTCTTGAAGGAAAACAAGGAAATCAAACTGAAGAAGCTTTAGTAAGTGATTATGAAGACAATCAAGAAGAATTAGAAGTATCTGAAGAAGAAGCTTCTAATGAAGAAGAAATTACAGAAGAGTAAGATTAATTTTTGAGAGTTGTAAAGTGATCCTTTATAACTCTCTTTTAAAAATATACAAGGAGTGAAATTAAATGGCAATTACAGCAGCACAAATTAAAGAACTAAGAGAAATTACATCAGCAGGTATGATGGATTGTAAAAAAGCTTTAGAAGCAACTGACGGTGATATGGATAAAGCCGTAGACTTTTTGCGTGAAAAGGGACTTGCTTCTGCAGCTAAAAAAGCTTCAAGAATCGCTTCCGAAGGAATTGTTGAATCATACATCCACGGTGGTAGAATTGGAGTATTAGTAGAAGTTAACTCAGAAACAGACTTTGTTGCTAAAAACGATGAATTTAAATCTTTTGTAAAAGACGTTGCAATGCAAATTGCTGCAATTGCACCTAAATACATTAGTCGTGATGAAGTTGACGAAGCTGAACTAAATCACGAAAGAGAAGTTTTAACTGAACAAGCTAAGTCTGAAAATAAACCTGAACATATTATAGAAAAAATGGTTGAAGGAAGACTTGAAAAATTCTATGAACAAGTTTGTCTTCTAGACCAACCATTTATAAAAGACTCAGATAAGACTATCCAAGAACTTCTTAACGACTTAATTGCAAAACTTGGAGAAAATATTAAAATTAGAAGATTTGTTAGATATGAAGTTGGAGAAGGTTTAGAGAAAAAAGACGAAGACTTCGCAGAAGAAGTTGCAAAACAAATGAACAATTAATTGGAGCATTTTTATGACAGAGCCTAAGTATAAACGAATTATTCTTAAATTAAGTGGAGAAGCTATGGCTGGCAAAAATCTCTCAGGCATTGAAATGGACTATATCAAGTTAATTGCCAATGAGATTAAGAGGATTCACAGTCTAGGCGTTGAAATTGGAGTAGTAGTAGGCGGTGGAAACTTTTGGAGAGGAAGAGATGCAGACCAAATAGACAGAGCTACTTCTGATAATATCGGAATGTTAGGTACTGTTATGAATGCTTTGGCGCTACAAGACTGTCTAGAAAAAATTGGAGTTCTTACTAGAGTTCAAACAGCAATTGAAATGAAAGAGATTGCTGAACCATATATTAGAAGACGTGCAATTAGACACTTAGAAAAAGGTCGAGTTGTAATCTTTTCAGCTGGAATTGGCGCCCCATATTTCTCTACAGATACTGCTGCTGCACTTAGGGCTGCAGAAATTAACGCGGATGTAATTTTACTTGCTAAAAAAGGCGTAGATGGAATTTATGATGCTGATCCAAAAATTAATAGGGATGCAGTTAAATATGATAATTTGACATATCATGAAATTCTAAATAAGAATCTAAAAATCATGGATGCTACAGCTACATCTTTATGTATGGATAACAATATTCCATTAGTTGTATTTGGCATTGATGATGAAAACTCAATGTATGATGTTGTATGTGGTAAAAATTTAGGAACTAAAGTTAAATAGGAGGATACTATGATATCTGATCTGAAAAAAAATACTGAAAGTAGAATGAAGAAGACTGTAGCTGCTCTAGTTGAAAATTATCAAACTGTAAGAGCTGGTAGAGCTAATACTTCACTAGTAGATTATTTAAATGTTGAAAGTTATGGTCAAATGATGCCATTAAATCAAATTGCTAGTGTTTCTGCTCCGGAAGCTAGACTTTTAACTATTCAACCTTGGGATGCTAATTTAATTCCAAATATAGAAAAAGCAATTTTAAAATCTGATTTAGGAATCACTCCTTCTAATGATGGAAAAATAATAAGGCTAGTTATACCACAACTTACTGAAGAGAGAAGAAAAGATTTAGTAAAAGTTGTTGGAAAATATGCTGAAGAGGGAAAAATTTCAGTTAGAAATATTCGTAGAGACGCGATGGACGAAATTAAAAAAGCTGAAAAGAATAAAGAAATTTCTGAAGATGATAGAAAATCATACGAGGAAGATATTCAAGAAGTTACCGATAAATACATCAAAGAAATAGACAAGTCAGTTAAAGTAAAAGAAGAAGAACTTATGGAAATTTAAGAATTTTAGCCTTAGAGAAATCTAAGGCTTTTTTAAGGTGAATTATGAATTATAAAGAGCTTGTAGATAAAGAAAATATTCCAAAGCATATTGGTATAATAATGGATGGAAATGGCAGATGGGCAAAAAAAAGAGGCTTGCCTAGATCAATGGGACATAAAGCAGGTTCAGATAAAGTTGTTGAAATTGTAGAGTCTTGCTATAATTTAGGCATAAAAGCACTAACATTATATGCATTTTCTACTGAAAATTGGAAGAGACCGAGCGATGAAATTTCTAAACTAATGGAACTGCTTATTTTTTATGTAAAAACTCAACTTGCCAAAATAAAAAAGAATAATATTAAAATAAATGTTTTAGGCGACTATACTAAGTTTCCGGACAAAGTAGTATCAGAAATAACTAAAGCATTGAATGAAACATCTGAGAATGATAAAATGATATTAAATATTGCACTAAATTATGGGGGACAACAAGAAATTGTAAGAGCCACTAAAAACATAATTAGTGATTTAAATAATAATATAATTACTTTAGACGATATCAACACTGATTCATTTAAAAAATATTTGTATACATTTGAATCTCCTGATCTTGATTTGTTAATAAGACCTAGTGGAGAACTCAGAGTTTCTAATTTTTTATTATATCAATTGGCCTATTCTGAATTTTATTTTTCTGATGTATTGTGGCCAGATTTTGATGAAAATGAATTATGTAAAGCTATATATGATTTTCAGTCTAGAGATAGAAGATTTGGAGGTCTATAATTGAAAGATTTGCATAAAAGAGTTATAACAGGTGTCGTTGGAGTACTTGGACTTCTATTAATTACTTACTTAGGAATCAATGCCATAAAGATATTTTTATTTATTGTTACTCTTGAAGCTATTAGAGAGATATATAATGCTTTTATGAACAAAGGTATCAAACTATTTTTACCAGTTTTATTCCTGGGTTCTGTAATAACTTTTCTTTGTTCTTTTATGAATTTAAATATAGAATATTCACTGATTGCAGTTTTCATTATAAATGCGATTTTTGCCATTGTTATTGAAAGTTATGAACTTGAAAATTCTATTTATACTTTCTTCGCTTATTTTTATGCAGTATTTTTACTTGATTTACTAGCTGTGTCTAATGAATTGACTTTAATAATTGCAGCTTTTGTAGTGGCTTTTTGCACAGATACTTTTGCTTATTTTATAGGTTCTATGTTTGGCAAGCATAAATTAATTGAAAGAGTAAGTCCTAATAAATCAGTTGAAGGTGCAATTGGAGGGACAGTAGTTTCTACAATTGTTACAACAATTTATTTTTATTATTTAGGCCAGAATTATATTAATATCGACCTTAGTTTTTGGGCAGTTCTTGTAATTATTCTTGCTTCAGTTTCAGGACAATTTGGCGATTTATTTGCTTCTAAGTTAAAGAGATTTGTCGGTATAAAAGATTATGCAAATATTTTACCGGGACACGGAGGAGTATTAGATAGATTTGACAGTATAATTTTTGTAAGTCCGTTAATATATGTGCTTTTTACTATTTTATAATTGGAGAGAAGTATGATTACTATTGTAAGTTCTCTAATAATATTTTTATTAGTAGTTATGATACATGAATTTGGTCATTTTATAGTTGCCAAAATGTCTGGTATAAAAGTAAATGAATTTTCTATAGGTATGGGCCCAAAGATAGTTCAAAAAGAAAAAGGTGAAACTACTTATTCTCTTAGATCTATTCCAATAGGCGGTTACGTTGCTATGGAGGGAGAAGAAGAGACTTCAACAGATCCAAGATCTTTTAATAATGTTAATATTTTTAAAAGGATGGCCACAGTTATTGCTGGGGCCTTTATGAATTTTATTTTAGCTTTTTTTGCCTTTAGTATAATGGTTATGATAACTGGGTATGGTTCCAATATTGTTGATTTCACAGCTCCAAATTCTCCAGCAGAATTAGCTGGACTTCAAAGTGGAGATGTAATTGTTTCTGTAAATAACCTGCCAACTAAAGATTTGGCAGATATTAATAAGATTATCGAAACAAGCAACGGAGAGAATATTACATTCGAAATAAATAGAGACCAAAGCACTATAAATAAAAATATTAAACCAAAATATTATGAAGAGTATAAGACATACCTAGTTGGATTTAATGCTAAAGTTGAGCATTCAGTAATAAAATCTTTTAAAATTGGCTTTGATAGATTGATTTTCGTATCGAGAGCAATAATTGATACTTTAAAAATGGTGTTTACTGGACAGTTTAAAATGGAATATTTATCTGGTCCAGTTGGAGTAGTACAACTGATAGGATCTGAATCTTCCAAGGGAGTGATATATTTTCTTCAAATTCTTGGACTAATTTCTGTTAATTTAGGGATTTTTAATTTGATACCAATACCTGCATTAGATGGTGGCAAATTACTATTTTTAATAATTGAAGCTTTGCGCGGCAAGCCAATTGATCAAAATTTGGAACAGAAATTAACTTTAATAGGTATAAGTCTTCTTTTAAGTCTAATGATATATGTGACTATTTTTAACGATATAGGAAGGTTGTTTAAATGACAATTGATAGAAAAAAAACTAAAAAGATTTTTATAAGAGATGTCGCTATTGGTGGAGATAGTGATATAACTGTTCAATCTATGACAAACACTATAACAAAAGATATTGACAGTACAGTAAAACAAATTCACGGTTTAGAAAGTGCTGGTTGTGACATTATCAGATCAGCTGTTAATGACGATGACGATGCAAGAGCTATTTCTAAAATTAAAGATAGGACAAAAATACCATTTATTGCCGATATTCAATACGATTATAAACTTGCAATTGCAGCTTGCGAAAATGGTGCAGATGCAATTAGATTAAATCCAGGAAATATTGGAGCAAATTGGAAAATAAAAGAGGTTGTAAAAGCTTGTTCATATCTTAATATTCCCATTAGAGTTGGTGTAAATTCTGGTTCTATTAAAAAAGAGTTTTTCGATAAATATAAAGGTGTCAACTCTTCTTCAATTTGCTATAGTGCTCTCGAAGAAATTGAGCTTTTGGAATCAAATGGTTTTTATGATATTGCTGTTTCTCTAAAAGCCTCAGATGTGCTTTTGACTATCGAAAGTTACAGAAAATTTTCTGAAATGAGTGATTATCCACTTCATCTTGGCGTCACTGAAGCTGGACCACCGTCTAAGGGAATTATTAAATCAGCCGTTGGAATAGGAACACTTTTAGCTGAAGGTATAGGAGATACTATAAGAATTTCTCTTACATCAAGCCCTATAGATGAAGTCAGAGCAGGCAATGATATATTAAAATCATTAAATTTAAAAAAACGAGGAGTCAATTTGATTTCATGTCCAACTTGTGCCAGAACAAAAGTAGATTTAATAAGTCTCGTAGAACAAGCTGAAAAAGAGTTGGATAAAATAGATAAAGACATTACCGTCGCAATTATGGGCTGTGCAGTAAACGGTCCTGGAGAAGCAAGAGAAGCCGATTATGGAATTGCTTCTGGCAATGGTGAAGGTTTGATATTTAAAAAGGGAGAAATTCTAAAGAAAGTTTCGGAAGAAAACTTATTAGAAGAATTGTTAAGTGAAATAGAAAAGTAAGGTGCGCTTTGCTAAAATTAGATGATTTGCTCAAAAAAATGGATGTCAATCTAGATTTAGAAGAAGAGGAAATATTTTTACCTAAAATTAAATATAAAAGAGAACAAAATGAAGTTTTAATTAGCCTAAAGTCAAATTCAATTTTGTCAAAGAGAGATAGAGATGCAATTGAAACTTCTTTTATAAATTATTTAGATGAATATAAATTGTATTTTAAATATTATGCAAGAAACAGATTTAAAAATGAAGAAGAACTTATAAATACTGAAATAATAAAATATAATCCATCATCTAAATCTTGGATTAAAGACTTAAAAATAGAAATCAAAAAAACTGAGAAACTAATTAATCTTTTTATTCCAAATTCAGAAGTATTATATTCTCTTAGTAAAAACGGTTTTGTAGCTAATTTAGAAGAGTCGTTGAAAGTCTTTAATACCTATAAAGTGAGTTTAATTGAACAAGAGTGTGAACCGAATAATGCCAGTGATTTCATAGAAAACATTGAAAAAGAAGAAGAAGTTTTTTATGAAAAGCAGATAGAGATTATCAAAAGTGAAAAAGAAACTGCAAAGGCTGAAATAATAGACAACTATAGCTTTGGAAGAAAGAATATCGGTGAGATTACAAATCTTATAGATATGGATTTAAATTCTCAAAGAATAACCATTGAAGTAGATATTTTTGGTTTAGAAATTAGAGAATTAAAAAACAAAAACTTTTTGGCAATACTATCAGTTACAGACAATACATCTTCGACTTTAGCAAAAATATTTTTAAAACCTGATAATGTGGATGAATTTACATCAAATATAAAGGAAAATGATCACGTAATAATTACTGGTGATGTCAGTTATGACAATTATTCTAAATGCGAAACAGTAATGATACGCTATATAGAAAAAGCTAAAAAGACTCTCAGACAGGACAATGCAAAAGATAAAAGAGTGGAACTTAGAATTCATTCAAAGATGTCGCAAATGTCAGGTGTCACATCTTTTAAATCTTTTGCCTCCACTGCTAAAAGATGGGGTTCAACAGCTATAGCTATAACTGATACTGCAGATGTACAAGGATTTCCAGAAGCAATGGAAGCATCTTCTGATTTGGATATGAAAATTCTTTATGGATGCGATTTAAATTTTGTTGATGACAGAGAAAAAATAGTAACTTATTATGATAAAGATTGTGAATATCACACATTTGTAGTATTTGATATTGAAACTACAGGCTTATCTTCTATAAATGATAAAATTACTGAGATCGGTGCGGTAAAAGTTAAAGACGGAATAATTGTGGATAGATTTTCTCAGCTTGTAAATCCTGAACAAGAGATTCCAGAAGTTGTAGCAGAACTTACAGGTATCACTAATGAATTTGTAAAAGATGAGCCTACTATTGATACAGTAATAAAAGATTTTTATGAATTTATAGAAGGTTCTGTATTGGTTGCTCACAATGCAAAATTTGATATCTCTTTTATTAGAAGAGAATTAAATGATCACGGTTTAGAATTTAATTTCCCAATATTAGATACACTGATTATGGCAAGAGCCACACTTCCAGAACTTAAAAGATTTAACTTAGGCACATTATGTAAAAATTTAGGAATTTCACTTGTGGGTGCTCATAGGGCAGTAAATGACGCTGAGGCCACAGCAGAACTTTTTATTAAATTATCTGAAAAATTACAAAGAGAAAATAAAACTAGCTTTGATGATTGGAATGAGACAATAGAGAACATAGATTCAAAACGCTTGTTTGAAAACTCTGTTCTAGTATTTGCTAAAAATATAGATGGACTAAAGAATTTATATAAATTAATTTCTAAATCTCACATGGAATATTTTTATTTAATGGCGAAAGTTCCAAGGTCATTACTCGACGAATATAGAGAGGGTCTATTAGTTGGATCAGGTACAATGGACTCTGAACTTTTTGATGCTATTTATAGAAATTGTCCTCACGAAGAAATATTAGAAATTGCGAAATACTATGATTTCTTGGAAATTCAGCCGGCAATGGATTATTTAATTGATGTAAATAGAGGGAAATTGGGATTTGAAAATATAAGAAATATAAACAAAAAAATTGTCGAAATAGGCGAAGAGTTAAATAAACTCGTTGTAGCAGACTCCAACACTTTTTACTTAGATGAATTTGATGATATAAGCAGAAGAATTGTATTAAATGGAAAGCCTGGAAGACCCGATCCTAGAGCTTCACAGAAACAAAAATTATATTTTAAGACAACAGAAGAAATGCTTGAAGAATTTTCTTATTTAGGAGAAGAAAAGGCCTATGAAGTTGTTGTGAAAAATACAAATCTACTTGCAGATCAAATGGATAAAATAGATCCTATACCTGAAGGCAAGTATCCCCCTGTAATAGAGGGTTCCGATGAAGATTTAAAAAATATGACTTATCATAAAGCTAGAGAAATATATGGAGATCCTCTACCTGAAATAGTTGAACAAAGACTCAATAAGGAACTTAGCTCGATTATTAAAAATGGGTATGCCGTTCTTTATATAATTGCTCAAAAGCTTGTTAAAAAATCTAATGATGATGGTTTCTTAGTTGGTTCTAGAGGATCAGTTGGTTCTTCTTTTGTTGCTACTATGGCTGATATTACAGAAGTTAATCCACTTCCACCACATTATATTTGCCCAAATTGTAAATATTCTGAATTTGTCGATGGCCTTGAGTATGGAAGTGGTATAGATATGCCAGATAAAGTTTGCCCTAAATGTGGCACTCTACTTAGAAAGGATGGACATAATATTCCATTCGAAGTATTTTTAGGGTTTTATGGGGATAAAGAGCCTGATATCGATTTAAATTTTGCAGGAGAATATCAACCTAATGCTCACAAATATACAGAAGATTTATTTGGAGAAGGATATGTATTTAGAGCGGGTACTATTGGAACTATTGCAGAAAAAACTGCATATGGATATGTTTTAAAATATTTTGAAGATAAAAATATTTCGCCAGCTGAAGTCGATAGACTTGCTAAAAGTATCACAGGTGTAAAGAGGACGAGCGGACAACATCCTGGTGGTGTAATGATAGTTCCGAAGAGCAAGTCAATTTTTGACTTTACACCTATACAATATCCTGCAGACGATGGATCATCTGGAGTCATAACTACGCATTTTGATTATAACTTTATACACGGCAAAATTTTAAAGCTTGATATTCTCGGTCATGATGGACCTTCAATTATAAAAATGCTAGAAGATTTTACAGGAACTAACGCGTCTGATGTTAGACTTGATGATCCGGAAGTTTTAAATCTTTTCCATGGAATAGAACCTCTAAATGTAGATAAAAATATATTTAATGCAGATACTGGAACATTGGGAATACCAGAGTTTGGAACATATTTTGTAATAGGCATGTTAAAAGAAACTTTGCCAAAATCATTTGCCGACTTAGTAAGAATTTCTGGACTTTCTCATGGGACAGATGTGTGGCTTTCTAATGCTCAGGAACTTGTAAATTCTAAACGAGCTGAACTAAAAGAAGTTATAGCTACTCGTGAAGATATTATGATTTATCTGATAAATGCTGGTGCCGAAAACAAAATGGCTTTTGACACAATGGAAAAAGTTAGAAAAGGGAAAGGACTTACAGAAGAACAAGAGAGCCTTATGAAGACTTTAGATCTTCCTGAATGGTACATTGATTCTTGTAAAAAAATTAAGTATATGTTTCCTAAAGCACATGCGGTGGCATATGTAATGCTGTCATTTAGAATAGCTTACTATAAACTTCATTATCCACTTGCATTTTACGCGACACATTTTACGATTAAATTAAATGATTTTGACGGTGAATTAATCTTAAAAGGACCAAAAGCTATTCAAGAAAAAATTGAAAATATCGATACACAAGAGAAGCTAACTGCAAAAGACAAGGGTCAAAGGGCAGTTTTGCGAGTGGCACTAGAGATGTATTCAAGAGGTTTTAAATTTTTAAAACCTGATATTTATAAATCTAAAGCATCTAAATTTACAATTGAGGATGGAAAAATAAGGATGCCATTTAGAGCTATTCCGGGAATTGGTGAAAATTGTGCCATAAATATCGAAGAGGAAGCTCAAAAAGGCAAGTTTTTATCAATAGAAGACTTTTCAAATAGAACGAGGGCAGGAAAATCTATAGTGACAATTTTGAAAAATAATGATATTTTGACTAACCTCGATGAAACCAACCAAATATCATTATTTAACATTTGAAAAGTTGTAATTTATTGAGTTTATGTTATAATTTAAATAAGTAAGATAAGTTTTTAGTAAAGAGTGGGAGCCCCCACTCTTTGTTTTTTGAAATGTGAGGTGCAGATTGAAAAAATCAGAAGTTTTAAAAATCATTCATCCTCTTGCGGAGGAAGCTGCTTCTTCTCTAGGTTATGAAATTGTAGACATAGATTTTGTAAAGGGCAAGAAACATGATTTACTATCTATTTTCATTTATAAAAAAGATGGAATAGATCTTGATGATTGCACTGAAATGAGTAGAATCATCAATACTAAACTAGATGAGATTGATTTTTTAGAAAATCCATATTATTTAGAAATTTCATCTCCTGGATTAGACCGACCACTTAAAACTAAAGATGATTATAGAAGAAATTTGGGTAATGAAGTTGATGTAAAATTATTTGCACCACTAGATGATAGTAAAGTCAAAAAATTTACTGGAATACTTTCAGATTATGACGAAGAAAATATATATTTAAATATAGATGCAGATAACAATACGATTAAAACGATACCTATCAAATCTATATCAACAATGAAACAAACTATAAAGTTTTAGATGGAGGATATTATGAACGAAGAGTTTATAAATGCTTTGACAGAGATTGAAAAAGAAAAGGGAATTTCAAAAGATATAATATTTGAAGCTCTTGAGTCAGCACTAGTTTCTAGCTATAAGAAGAATTATGGTACTTCCCAAAATGTCATAGTTCAGATGGATAGAGAAACTGGAGATATTAGATTATTTGCTGCTAAAGATATTGTAGAAGAAGTGACAGATCCACAAATAGAAATTTCTATAGATAGAGCAAAAGAAATTGATCCAACCTATGAAGTTGGAGATGTTTACAATAAAGAAATTCATCCTAAAAACTTTGGAAGAATAGCAGCACAAACTGCAAAACAAGTTGTTATGCAAAGAATTAAAGATGCGCAAAGAGAAGTTGTATATGATGAATATGTAGAAAGAGAACGCGAAATAATCACAGGAATAGTTCAAAGAGTTTCAAATAATAATGTTTATGTAGATTTAGGAAAAACAGAAGCTATACTTCCATATAGTGAACAAATTAAAAACGAGAGATATGAACAAGGCGACAGATATAAGATGCTAATTCTCGAAGTTAAAAAATCAACTAAAGGACCACAAATTATTTTGACAAGATCTCATCCAGATTTAGTAAAAAGGCTGTTTGAACTTGAAATACCTGAGGTAACTGAAGGCATAGTAGAAATCTACTCTATTTCAAGAGAAGCAGGGTCTAGAACAAAGATTGCTGTATTTTCTAAAGATGAAGAGGTAGATCCACTTGGTGCTTGTGTAGGATATAAGGGACAGAGAGTAAATGCAATTGTCGAAGAACTAAATAATGAAAAGATTGATATTGTTATTTACGAAAAAGATATTGCAGAGTTTATCTCTAATGCACTTAGTCCTTCTAAAGTAGAAAAAGTTTTTGTTAATGAAAAAGAAAATTCAGCACTTGCAATTGTTCCTGATTATCAACTTTCTCTTGCAATAGGTAAGGAAGGCCAAAATGTGAGACTTGCTGCAAAACTTACTGGATGGAAAATAGATATTAAGTCATCAGAACAATTTAACAATTATTTAGAAGAAAATAATTTAACTGAAGAAGAACTTGAGAATATGTGGGCAGCCGATGATACTGAGGTTTTAGAATCTGAAACTGAAGAAGATTTTTCAGATGAATTAAGTAGTGATTATTTAGAAGAAGTCTCAGGTGAGTCTAATTTATCAGAAGAAGATGCAGAAGAGAGTTCTAATGATAATTCAGAAGAGATAGGTAATTTAGACATTTCTGAAAGCAAGTCAGATAATGATTATGAAAATGGTAACGAAGAAAATACAGAAACTCAAGAGGACCAAATTGGTTAATAATTTTAAGGATTTTAATTACACTTTTATTAATGGAGTTTTAAATGACTAAAGTTAGAAAAATACCTATGCGTACATGTATAGGATGCAGAGAGCAAAAACCGAAAAAAGAGTTAATAAGAATAGTTAAAAATAAAGAAAACGAAATTTTTATAGACAGAACAGGTAAGGCAAATGGAAGAGGAGCGTATTTATGCGATGATGTTAACTGCTTAGAAAAAGTAATAAAGTCTAAAGCACTTAACAGAGCGTTTTCTATGGATGTTAAAGAGGAAGTCTATGAGCACTTAAAAGAATCTATGGAATAATACGCATCTTTTTAGGAGGTGTTCAATTTGTCAAAGATAAGAGTACACGCGTTGGCAAAAGATATTGGAATAAGTAGTAAAGAGTTAATCGAAAAGTTAAAAGAACTAAATATTCCAGTAAAAAATCACATGTCAACATTAGTTAAAGATGATGAAGATAAAGTTAGAGATTTTTACAATAAGTCTAATAAAAATAACTCTCCCAAAAAAGAAGTCGTAAACAAAGAAAATAAAAAAGATAATAAAGAAAACAAAGAGAAAACTGACAAGAATTCACATAAGAATTCACATAAGAACGATAAAAAATCTAATAATAAAGTAAATGCTAATAAGAATAAAAGAAAAGATAATGACAAAAATAAGAATTCAAAAAATAAAAAAAATCACAACAATAATAAGCCAGCATTTACTAGAGATTTAAGCAAGAAAAAGCCAAAAAAACATAAAGCTAAACATAAAAACAATATAGAGGAAAAGGAGGAAGATGTTATAGATATTGTAGCACCTATAACAGTAAAAGACTTTGCTGACCAAGTTGGTCTTGGAATTTCTACTGTTATTACAAAATTAATTAAACTTGGAGTTATGGCAAACCAAAACCAAACAATAGATGAAGACACTTGTATTCTTTTAGCTGATGAGCTTGGTATAGAAATTAATGTTCTAGAACCTGAAGTTGAAAAAACTATTGAAGAAGAGTTTGGATTAATTAAATCTGATAAGAAAAAAGATCTTAAACCTAGACCTCCTGTTGTTACTGTAATGGGACACGTTGACCATGGTAAAACTTCTCTATTAGATAGTATTAAATCTTCTCATGTTACAGACCAAGAAGCTGGCGGAATTACACAACATATCGGCGCATATACTGTTAACTTAAATGGCAAAAAGATTACTTTCTTAGATACTCCTGGTCACGAAGCTTTTACTGCAATGAGACTTAGAGGAGCTCAAACTACAGACATTGCTATCTTAGTAGTAGCTGCAGATGATGGTGTAATGCCACAGACAATTGAAGCTATATCTCACGCAAAATCAGCAAAAGTTCCAATAATAGTTGCTGTAACAAAAATTGATAAACCAGAAGCTGATATTGAGAGAGTAAAACAAGAACTAATGAACTATGATCTAGTCCCTGAAGAATGGGGAGGAGATACAATAGTAGTAGGCGTATCTTCAAAAACTAGAGAAGGTATTGATGATTTGCTTGAAATGATACTTCTTGTAGCTGAAATGAGTGAGCTTAAAGCTAATCCTAATAGAAAAGCAATTGGAACTGTTATTGAAGCAAATCTAGATAAGTCTAAAGGTCCTATGGCTACTATTCTAGTTAAAAATGGTACTCTTCGCTTTGGTGATTCTGTTGTTTCTGGAGTTTGTTCAGGAAGAATTAGAGCTATGAAAGATGATAAAGGAAAGGATATCAGAAAGGCAGGTCCTTCAGCTCCAGCAGTAATTTTAGGATTAAGTGATGTTCCAAATGCAGGAGACACTTTATATGCTGTTGCAGACGATAAGACTGCTAAAGCAATCGCAGATAAAAACCAAGAACTTTCTAGAGAAATTAGACTTAACCAAACAAGCAAAATTAGTCTTGACAATTTGTTCGACAAAATTAATGAAGAAAATGTCAAAGAATTAAATATTGTAGTTAAAGCTGATGTAAAAGGTTCTGCAGAGGCTCTTGTTCAGTCTTTAATGAAATTATCAACTGATGAAGTTAAAATTTCTATTGTCCACTCTGCTGTTGGTGGTATTAATGAATCTGATGTAACCTTAGCTTCTGCTTCAAATGCAATAGTAATTGGATTTAATGTACGTCCTAATATCAATGCAATTGATCTTGCAAAAAGTGAAAATGTCGAAATTAGAACTTACAGAGTAATATACGAGATTATTAACGATATCGAGCAAGCTGTAAAAGGTATGTTAGATCCAGATGTTGTTGAAGAAATTATGGGTAGATGTGAAATTAGACAAATTTTCAAATTACCTAATAAGCAAATGGTAGCTGGAGTGTATGTACTAAGTGGAAAAATTCTTAGAAATTCAAAAGTAAAAGTTCTAAGAGACGACATAGTAATACACGAAGGAGATATTTCTTCTTTAAAGAGATTTAAAGATGACGTTAAGGAACTTCAACAAGGATATGAAGGTGGACTCGTAATAGACGGGTTTAACGATATAAAAGAAAATGACTTACTCGAGTCATATGTACTAAAGGAAGTTGAAAGAAAATAATGAATAAAAAAAGAATTAGTAGGATTTCTGAAGAAGTAAAGCGTGCAATTTCAGATATCATGAGGACAGAATTAAAAGATCCTAGAATTAATAATCTTACAAGTATTTCTCATGTGGATGTTACTAATGATTTATCCTATGCAAAAGTTTATGTAACAGTTTTAGGAAATGACGAGGATAGAGATAGAGCTGTTGAAGGATTAAACTCTGCTAAGGGATTTATTAAGAGAGAGTTAGCTAAAATGGTAAAACTTAGAGCTATGCCAGAGCTAATTTTTATCAATGATGATTCTATAGAAAGAGCCTTTGAAATAAATAAACTAATCGATGAGGTCAATCATGAAGACAAATGATTTTCAAACTGAATTATCAAATTTACAAATAGCTATAGATAGTGCAAAATCTATAGCTATTGCTTCTCATTTAAGTCCAGATGGAGATAATTTGGGATCCATTAATGCTATGTATGGCATGCTAACAAATTTAGAAAAAGATACCACTTTTATATTAAATGACGAGGTGCCCCAAAGTTTTAAATTTTTACCTTTTATAGATGAATTTAAAAGTCCAGATGAGATTAAGGAAAAATCGTTTGATTTATTTATAGCTCTTGACTGTGGAGATATGAATAGACTTGGAGATCAAGTAAAAAAAATTTTCTTATCATCTAAAAATACTGTAAATATTGATCATCACAATACAAATGATTTTTTTGCAGATATTAATATAGTCGATGTAGAAGCTACTGCTACTTGCGAAGTTTTATTTGATGTTTTTAAAAATCTTAAACTTTATTTAGATAAAAAAATTGCAACTTCTTTATATACTGGTATATCAACTGATACAGGTTCATTTAAATATGATTCTGTTAGACCGAAAACTTTTGAAATAGCAGCAGAACTTTTAAAGTTTAAAATTAATTTTAACGAAATCAATACATGTATTTATCAAACTAGATCAAAAGAAAAGACTGACCTTTTAGTTAGGTCGTTAAATTCAATAAAATATTTTAATGACGATAAAATTGCTCTAGTAAAGGTAACAATTGATGATTTGAAAAAAACTGGAGCTAAAAAAATGGATTCTGATGGTATTGTAGAATTTGTAAGAGATATTGAAGGAGTAGAAGTTGCAGTTTTATTAAAAGAAAAAGAAAATGCTGTGAGACTTTCTATGAGATCTAAGAGTTTTATCAATTGCTCCAAAGTAGCTAGTAAATTTAATGGTGGTGGACATATAAGAGCGGCTGGTGGTACTTTTCACCACAATGACTTAGATAAAGCTGAAAAAGATGTCATAAGTGCATTAATGGAAGAGTTCGATCAATGAATGGTCTACTAGTCTTTGATAAACCAAAAGGTATTACGTCTCATGATGTTGTTTATAAAGTTAGAAAAAAGACTGGTATAAAAAAGGTGGGACACACTGGAACTCTCGATCCTTTGGCTACTGGCGTACTAGTCATCTGTATAGGAAAAGCGACAAAAGTAAGTGAATATATTATAGCTGAGGATAAAGAGTACATCGCAAAAATAAAGCTGGGACTTTTAACTGATTCTTTTGATATAAATGGAAATATTATAAAAGAAGAAGATGTAACTTTTGGAGAAGAGGAAATTAAAAATGCTCTTAAGAGTTTCATCGGAGCTCAAAAACAAACTCCACCTATATATTCTGCAATAAAAATTGACGGCAGAAAACTATATCAATATGCTAGATCTGGTGAAGAAATAGATATTGCACAAAGAGACATTACTATAAATTCTATTAAACTATTAAAATTTAACGGCAAAGATGAAATAACAATTAGAGTTTCTGTTTCTAAGGGAACTTATATAAGATCCCTTGCAAATGATATTGGTAAAAGACTAAATACTAATGGGACTATAACTGAACTTAGAAGAACTAAAACAGGGGATTTTAGAATAGATGAGTCAATTGATATAGATAATTTTAATAGAATGACCACAGATGAATTAGAAAAATATATTCTTCCAATTGACAAAGCTTTAAATAATCTTCAATTTATTAATATAAATCCCAATTTTCGTGATAGAATATTAAATGGTGTTTTTTACCAATTAGATAAAGTATACCCTCAAAAAGATTACAGAGTTTATTCTGGTGATGAATTCTTGGGAATTGGTGAGATTAGAATTACAGATGGGAAGTATTTTTTGAAAATAAAGAAAAGATTGATAGGTGAAGTATGAAAGTAATTGAGATTGATTTAGATTCTGTTGTTAAAGAAAAGTCTTTAATAGCTTTGGGGAATTTTGACGGAGTTCACAAAGGCCATATAGAATTAATTGATACTGCTATAAAAAGAGCAAAAGAACTAGATGTAAAATCAAGTGCACTTATTTTTAAGGAACATACAGATAATCTTGTCAATATTAATAAAAAAGAGATTTTGACTAATAATAAGACTAAGTTTGAAATTTTTGAAAATTTAGGTCTGGATATTGTATATTTAATAGATTTTACAAAAGAATTTATGGCCTATAGCCCCATGAAGTTCCTAGATGATTTTTTATGTAAAAGCCTAAATGTAATAGGGGTTGTAGTAGGTTATGACTATACCTATGGATATAAAAAAGAAGGACATGTTAATTTTTTACTAGACAATAAAAATCTATTTAAATCAGTTGATATCATAGCTCCTGTTAAAAATCAAAATATAAAAATTTCATCTTCTCTCATAAGGGATTTAATAAAAAATGGAAATTTAAAAAAAGCAAATTATTTATTAACTAGACCTTATAAAATTATAGGTGAAGTAATTCATGCAAAAGGTCTTGGCAAAAAAATGGGTTATCCAACTGCTAATTTAAAGCTTTTAGATAATTATGTAATACCAAGATTTGGAGTATACGATACAGATATTATAATTGATGGAAAAAAATATAAAGCTTCAACAAGCGTTGGTACAAATCCAACAGTTGAGACTAATGATGGGGTAAAAATAGAAGCTCATATATTAGATTTTAATAAAGATATATATGGAAAAGTTGTTGAATTAGAATTTCTAGATTTTATTAGACCTGAAATTAAGTTTGATAATGTAGAAGAACTTTTTGAACAAATATCTAGAGATGTTGATGTAACTAGAAGAAGATAATCTTTACATTTCAACAACTATGTGATATTATGATACAAGTAAATTTTACCTATTCATGGTATGACGAACCTCTGACGCTTACTATGATTAGGTCAATTAAAATTAAGGAGGAAATTATGTTAGACAAAAAAATTAAACAAGCAATTATTGAAGAATTTCAAACAAGTGAAGGAGATACTGGTTCTCCAGAAGTTCAAGTGGCACTTTTAACTAGAAGAATCAATGATTTAAATGAACACTTAAGAACTCACAAAAAAGACAACCACTCAAGAAGAGGACTTCTTAAAATGGTTGGTCAAAGAAGAAACTTGTTGAGATATTTAAAAAATACTGATATAGAAAGATATCGTACACTTATTAAAAAACTACAAATTAGAGGATAATAGGAGCGGTAAATCCGCTCTTTCTTTTTAAAAGGAGGAAACAATGGAAAAAGTTTTTACTATGCAGCTTGCTGGTTCCACATTAAAAGTTACTATTGGAAAAGTTGCGGAACAAGCCAATGGAGCTTGTATGGTTCAATATGGTGAAACGTTGGTACTTGTTACAGCAACAGCATCTTCCAAACCTAGAGAAGGCATAGACTTTTTTCCTTTGAGTGTTGACTACGAGGAAAAAATGTATGCAGTAGGTAAAATTCCTGGAGGATTCATTAAAAGGGAAGGCAAGGCTAGTGAAAAAGCTACTCTTTGTGCAAGATTAATTGACAGACCTCTAAGACCTCTATTCCCAGAAGGCTATAGAAATGATGTGCAAGTTGTTGCTACAATTTTAAGTGTTGATCAAGATCATCTACCTGAAATTGCCGCAATGATTGGATCATCAATAGCTCTATCTATTTCTGACATACCTTTTGACGGACCGACTGGATCAGTTCAAGTTGGAATGATAGATGGCAAATATATAATAAATCCAAACGAAGAAGAAAGAGAAAATTCAGATATTAACTTAACACTCGCTGGTACTAAGTCTGCAATTATGATGGTTGAATCTGGTTCAAACGAAGTAACAGAAGATGAAATGTTAGGTGCAATTTTTGAGGGACATGAGGCTATAAAAGAAATTTGTGAATTTATAGATGAGATCACACATGAAGTTGGAAAAGAAAAATCAGAATATGAAGTCTTTATAGCTGATGAAAATATAGTATCTTTAGTTGAAGAATATGGAAAAGAAAGCTTGGTCAATGCTATTAGACAAAAAGATAAAGTTGTAAGAGAAGAATTGACTAATAAGGCTAAAGATGACATTAGAGAACATTTTGAAGATAAAGTGGAAGAATTTGGAAAAGATATAGAAGCAGCTATTGAAAAGATTGAGGTAGAGGAAGTAAGAAGGGGAATAATTGAAGAAGAAAGAAGACCTGACGATAGAAAATTAGATGAAATCAGACCTCTTTCATCAGAAGTTGGACTTCTTCCTAGGACACATGGCTCTGGTTTATTTACAAGAGGACAAACACAAGTGCTTTCAGTAACAACTCTTGGTTCACTTGCAGAAGAACAAACTATTGATGGTCTTGGTGATGATAAACCTAAGAGATATATACATCACTATAATTTCCCTGGCTTCTGTGTCGGAGATGTTAAACCTTTCCGTTCACCAGGTAGAAGAGAAATAGGTCATGGAGCTTTAGCTGAAAGGGCATTATTACCTGTAATTCCAAGTGTAGAAGATTTCCCATACACAATTAGAGTTGTATCTGAAGTTTTATCATCTAATGGATCATCTTCACAAGCTTCAATCTGTGGATCAACTTTATCTTTGATGGATGCTGGCGTTCCTATAAAGGCTCCCGTTGCAGGTATTGCTATGGGACTTATTGAAGAAGAAGGAACTACTAAAATATTAACTGATATTCAAGGACTTGAAGATCATTTTGGAGATATGGACTTTAAAGTTGCTGGTACTAGAAAAGGTATTACAGCATTACAAATGGATATCAAAGTAGAAGGAATAAAAAAAGAAATTCTAGAAACTGCTCTTGAAAGAGCAAAAATTGCTAGAATGCATATCCTTGACCACATGCAAAAAACTATTGAAAGTCCACGCGAAAAGCTATCTAAATATGCACCAATAATTCACATAATAAAAATTGATCCAGAAAAGATTGGTGAAGTCATAGGACCTGGTGGCAAAATGATTAATAAGATCATTGAGCAAACTGATGTTAAAATAGATATTGATGACGATGGCAAAATTTCAATATTATCTAACGATGATGCAAAAGCAAAAAAAGCAATCGACATGATCGAATCTATTGTAAAAGAAGTTGAAGTTGGAGATATTTATCTAGGTAAAGTCAAAAAAATAGTTAAATTTGGAGCATTTGTTGAAATTAAAAAAGGTACTGAGGGCCTTCTTCATATTTCTGAAATTGCTCATGAAAGAACTAGAGAAGTATCTGATGTCCTTAATGTTGGAGACGAAGTAAAAGTAAGGGTAATTGACGTCGACAATGAAAATGGTAAAATTTCACTTTCTAGAAAATGTTTAATAGAAAAGAAAGATAATGATAAGGATAATAAAGATAAATAATATAAATTAATCGCATTAAAATTAAATTAATGCGATTTTTTACATTTATACTGGAGGAAAAATGGAAGTTAAAATTATTAATAAAAGTAAACACGATATGCCTAATTTTGAAACTACAGGTGCATCTGGAATGGATATAAGAGCGAATTTATCTTGTGATATAATTTTAAAGCCTTTAGAGAGAAAACTAATACCAACAGGTATATTTTTGGAACTAGAAGATAATTTTGAGGCACAAGTTAGAGCTCGCTCAGGACTTGCAATTAAAAAGGGACTTAGCCTAGTAAACGGAATTGGTACAATTGATTCAGATTACAGAGGAGAAGTAAAAGTTATTCTTATAAATTTAAGTAACGAAGATGTCACTATAAAAGATGGAGATAGAATAGCTCAAATAGTTTTTATGAAAGTGGAGAAACCAAAAATTGTTGAAGTTAAAAGTATTTCTGATACAGAACGTGGTTCTGGAGGATTTGGTCACACAGGCATCTAATGAATATTGTTATAATTTTTTCTTATTGTTATAATATTAATGAGGTGCTAATAGGTGGGTAAAAGAAAAAAAACTAAAAAGACTAATAGAAAATTTAATATACTAAAAAACGATAAGAATAAAAAGACTAAGTCTAATAGAAATCAAGCTGCTATTTCATCAAATAAAGAAATGACAGGTCTTTTTTTAATGGTAATAGGAATTATTGCTTTTATATCGCTTTATAGTCAAAAAATGGGATTAATCGGTAATTTCATTTATAAATTATTTTCTGTAATAGCAGGTTCAGCAAATTTTTTAATTCCAGTAATTTTAATTATTTGGGGTATATTATTTAATTTACCTCCAACTAAATTTAATATGAAGAGGTACATAATATCATCTTCTGTGGTATTTTTGTGCATTTTAATTATTCTAGATGGTTCTAAAGAATTTGATATGACACTTGTAGATAGAATAAGTAAATCTGCTGAATATCTAGACATTACAACTAGCGGTGGAGTTTTAGGTGCAATTTTTGGATTCTTTTCTTATAAACTCTTTGGTTCAATAGGAACTTATATAATTTTAGCATTTGTAATACTCTTTTCTTTATATATGATGTTAAAACCTAATATTGATCAATTCATTATAATGTTTGAACATATAGGCGAATATATGGAATCTAAAAAAGAAAGTTTTAAAGAGAAAAAAGCAAAGAGAGAACTTAAAAAGGAGAAAAAGTTAAAAGACAAAGAAGAGCCAGAAATTTTAATAAATTCAAGCGATTCTACTGAGAATTCAACTGAAAATGTAATAGTTAAAGATTATAACAACGAAGAAATAGATTCAGACTCTTATGTTGAAAAAGAAGATGATAAAAGAACTGATAATATCGCAGATGAAACTAATATAAATTCAGAAAATATTGATGACAATCTAGACGTTGAAGATACAATTAAAAGTGACATTGAAAATAATGAAAAAATGATAAATTACACATATCCTGATATTGCACTTTTAAATAACAGCAACAAGAAAAAGAGCTTTTCAAAAGATGTCATTTTAAATAATGGAAAAATAATTGAATCTACTATGGCAAACTTTGGGATAGATTCTAAAATAGTCGCTATAAATAGAGGACCAGTCATCACTTCATATGAATTAAAGCCAGCCCCAGGAGTTAAACTTTCTAAGATTGTAGGTCTAAGCGATAATATTGCAATGGCTCTTGCGAGTTCAGATTTAAGAATAGAAGCTCCAATACCTGGCAAAACAGTAGTTGGAATAGAGGTACCTAATAAATCTAAAGATACGGTAAGTCTTAGAGAAATAATTGAGTCGCGTGAATTTAAAGACTTAGATTCAAACCTTCCACTTACCCTAGGAAAAGATGTCGAAGGAAATATTATTGTTTCTTCACTTGAAGATATGCCTCACTTATTGATAGCTGGTGCTACAGGATCAGGTAAGTCAGTTTGTATAAATTCTATAGTTACAAGTATAATATACAAATCATCTCCAGCAGATGTAAAGCTTATGCTTATTGACCCTAAAGTAGTTGAGCTAAGTGTTTATAATGGAATTCCACATCTTTTAATTGATGTAATAACTAATCCCAAAAAGGCTGCCTTTGCGCTTAATTGGGCAGTAGATGAAATGGAAAAAAGGTACGAAGCTTTTGCAAAATATTCAGTAAGAGATCTAAAGGGTTTTAATGAAAAAATGGTTAAATTGGAAAAACCCAATGAAAAGATGTCACAAATACTAATAATAGTTGACGAATTGGCAGATCTCATGATGGTTGCTTCTAAGGAGATTGAAGAATACATTGCGCGCCTTGCTCAAAAAGCGAGAGCTGCAGGAATGCATCTTATTTTAGCAACTCAAAGACCTTCTGTAGACGTAATTACTGGTACTATTAAGGCTAACATACCGTCACGAATTGCATTTTCTGTAAGTTCTTCAGTCGACTCTAGGACTATACTCGACATGGGTGGTGCAGAAAAACTTTTGGGTAAAGGCGATATGCTCTTTTATCCAGTTAAATATTCCAAACCTAAGAGAGTACAAGGCACCATGATTACTGACTCTGAAGTTGAAAGAGTTGTAAATTTTGTGAAACTAAATAATACACTTAGCACAAAGATAGAATCTAAAGTTGAAAAAGCTATTGAAAATAAAAAATCTAACGTGTCTACACAAACCGATGAACTATTTAAAGACGCTGTAGATTTAGTTTTAAAAGATGAGCAAGCTTCTATATCATATCTACAGAGAAAATTAAGAATTGGATATTCTAGAGCGGGTAGAATAGTAGATCAAATGGAAGAATTTGGTATAATTGGCCCACATGAAGGTTCAAAACCGAGAAAACTTTTGATGACAAAAGAAGAAGTTCAAAAATTATTGGAGGAAAAAGATGAATAATATTCACATAGTGACCTTAGGTTGCTCCAAAAATGAAGTAGATTCTTCTATTATGGCATCTGTCCTAAACGCTAAAAAGTATAAAGTAACAGCTGATGCGAGTGAAGCTGATGTGATTATTGTCAATACTTGTGGATTTATTGATGCTGCAAAAGAAGAGTCTATAGATACAATACTTGAATCAGTCGAATATAAAATACGCGGGAATTGCAAAAAAGTTCTCTTAGCAGGATGCCTTGCACAGAGATATCCTGAAGAACTCATTAAAGAAATTCCTGAAGTTGATGGAATAATAGGAACTGGAAATGTAGGATATATTAATGAACTTCTAGATTCTATATTAGATGGCAAAAAAGTTATAAAAACTGACAACTTAAATAGTGATTATATAGAAGGAATTAAAAAAAGAGATGTATCCGTAACTGAATATGTTAAAATTTCAGAAGGCTGCAACAACAACTGTTCTTATTGTATAATTCCAAAACTTAGAGGTATAAATCGATCAAGGAAAATAGAAGATATCTATAAAGAAGTAGAGTATTTAGTAAAAAATGGAACTAGAGAAGTAATATTAATTGCTCAAAATACAACTGACTATGGTATTGATTTATATTCTAAATACTCATTAGCAAAATTAATTAGGGAAATATCAAAAATCGAAAAGTTAAAGTGGATTAGAGTTCTTTATTTATATCCAGACCATTTTGAGAAAGAATTGATTGATGAATTTATTAATAACGATAAATTGGTTAAATATGTCGATATTCCGCTTCAGCATGTTTCTGATAATGTTCTTAAGAGAATGAATCGAAAAACAAATAAGGAACAAATTATTAATTTAATTAAAACTTTAAGAGAGCAAATAGACGATATGATTATAAGAACTACTTTTATAGTAGGATTTCCTGGCGAGACAAAAGAAGATATATATGAACTCAAAAGTTTTATAAAAACATATAAATTTGATAAACTGGGAGTTTTTCCATATTCACAAGAAGAAGGAACTAAGGCAGCTCTTTTAGATGATCAGATTGATGATTCTATAAAAAATGAAAGAAGAGATGCTATAATGGATATACAAACTGATATTTCTTCAAATCTTTTAGATGAAAAAATAGGAAATGCTTATGATGTTATAGTAGAAGAAAAAGTTGATGAGACTACCTATATAGGAAGAAGTTACATGGATGCTCCAGAGATAGATGGAGTTATTTATATTAATAGCGACTCTATCTTAGATCTTGGAGAATTTTATAAAGTAAGAATAACGGACAGTTTAGATTATGATTTGATAGGAGAGAGGATATGAATACTCCAAATAAATTGACATTAATTAGAGTTTTGATGGTTCCAATTTTTGTTATTTTAATGTATCAGGATTTTAGTTCTGCAAGAATTGTTGCAACAATTATATTTGCTGCAGCTTCTTTTACAGACTTTTTAGATGGACATCTTGCTAGAAAGAATAATTTAGTAACTAATTTTGGAAAATTTGCAGATCCGCTTGCTGATAAAATTCTAGTTTGCTCTGCACTCATTCTTTTGACAAGTGCAAATGAAGTACCAGCTTGGATGGTAATTATAATTATTGCTAGAGAATTTACTATAACAGGGTTTAGAATAATTGCAGCATCAGAAAATATTACTATAGCTGCAAGTCCACTTGGAAAAATTAAAACTATTTCTCAACTTATTTCTTTGATACTAATATTATCAAATATAGAAGCATTAAGACAACCTGGTCTATATATATTTTATATAGCTACATTCTTCACAGTTTTATCAGGTATTGATTATATTAAGAAGAATATTAAAGTTTTAGATTTAAATAACATATAAGGTGTAAAATGAAAGCTACAATTATTACAATAGGAAAAGAATTATTAATAGGATCTATTTTAAATACAAACTCAAAATATTTATCATCTAAATTAACTGATCTAGGTGTTGAAGTTTCAAAACAGGTAACTGTTGATGACAATATGGCAGATATTGTAAATGAACTTGATATAGATTCTAAGTCTTCTGATTTGATTTTACTTTCAGGAGGTCTTGGACCAACTAATGATGATATTACAAGAGAAAGTCTGGCTAAATTTTTGGGCAAAGACATCTATATTGACGAGGAAGAAAAGTTAATAATGGAAACAAGATTTTCTAGAAATGGAGAATCTATGCCTAAAAATAATATTAAGCAAGTTTGTCTGATAGAAGGATCTACTAAACTTAAAAATAATTGGGGAGTGGCCCTTGGTGAGTATATTGTAAAGGATAAAGTGACTTATGTTGTATTTCCAGGACCTCCAAATGAATTTGAAAATATGGTTGATAATTATTTATCAGAAATCATTAAATCAGATGACAATATTATTGTAAAATCTCTCGATGTAATCGGACTTGGTGAGTCAAGAGTAGAAGAAAAAATTAGAAAATTAAATATTGAAAATGGAAATGTATCTATAAATACTTTCGCACATCAAGGTTACACTGAGATAAAAATAATTGGAAAGAGCAATGATTTCACCTTTGTATCAAAAAGTATTGAAGTAGTAGAAGAGACGCTTTATAGAGAATTTAGAGATCATATATACTCTGACAAAAATCTTGAAATAGCGAGCGTATTAGTTGAAAAATTAATTGAAAATAATCTTACAATTGCATTTGCTGAATCAATTACGGGAGGAAAACTCGCCTCATCTATCACAGATGTTCCAGGTTCTTCCAATGTCATAGGTTCTTCATATGTGACTTATTCAAATGAATCTAAAAAAATGAACTTAAACGTTAATAGAGAAACTTTGGAAAAATATGGAGCTGTTAGTGATAAGACAGCTTATGAAATGGCTAAAGGTTTAAAAGAAAAAACTAATGCTGATATATGTGTTTCAACAACTGGAGAGGCAGGCCCAAATCCGTCTGAGAAAGAGGTTGGAACAGTATTTTCATGCATTTATTTTAACGATAAAAAATATTTTATGAAACATTATGATTTTAATGGAGGTAGAAACAAAATTAGAAATCGTACTGTAAATTCAGTATTATCTCAAATATTATTTCTGATAAATAGGAAGGAGTATCAAAATGAAGGAAAATAACGGCAAACAAGAAGCTCTTAACAATGTATTAAATCAAATTGAAAAACAATTTGGTGAAGGTGCAGTAATGCGTCTTGGCGAAGATGCAAAACTAGATATTGAATCTACTCCAACTGGATCTCTTGCCTTAGATATTGCTCTTGGAATTGGTGGAATACCAAAGGGAAGAATAATAGAAGTTTTTGGTCCAGAATCATCTGGTAAAACTACTATTACTCTTCATATGCTTGCTGAAGTTCAAAAGCAAGGAGGGACTGGAGCTTTTATTGATGCTGAGCACGCGCTTGATCCAGGATATGCGAAAAATCTTGGAGTTGATGTGGAGAACTTAATTATTTCTCAACCAGATACAGGTGAACAAGCTCTCGAAATCACAGAAGCTTTAGTAAGATCAAATGCTGTAGATTTAATTATTATCGACTCAGTTGCAGCGCTTGTTCCTAGAGCAGAAATAGATGGAGAAATGGGTGCAGCTCAAATCGGACTTCAAGCTCGTCTTATGTCTCAAGCTTTAAGAAAATTAACTGGAGCAATAAATAAATCAAAAACTTCAGTTGTATTTATAAATCAGCTCAGAGAAAAAGTTGGAATAATGTTTGGCAATCCAGAAACAACAACTGGAGGCAGAGCTTTAAAATTCTATTCTACAGTAAGACTTGATATTAGAAAATCAGAAAATATTAAAAAGGGCGACGAAATTATAGGAAATAGGGTCAGAGTTAAAGTTGTTAAAAATAAAGTGGCTCCACCTTTTAAAAAAGCTGAATTTGATATTATGTATGGCGAGGGAATTTCTAAAGTTGGTAATATTTTGGATGTAGCAGCCGATGCAGATATTATTAAAAAAGCAGGCGCATGGTATTCTTATGGAGATGAAAGACTGGGACAGGGAAGAGAGAGAGCAAAAGAATTCCTCGAAAATAAGCCTGAACTTCTTGAGGAGATAGAACATAAAGTTAGACTACATTATAATTTAATTCAAGATGAAGAAAGTGGAAAAGAAGAAAAATCTGAAGATAAAGAATAAAATTGGAATGTGATTAATTGAATATATTATATTTTACTGATACTCACATTAGAGGTACCAATCCAAAAAATCGATTAGATAATTATTATGAAACGGTTAAGACAAAGTTTAACGAAATAAAAGAAATTATAGATCAAGAAAAAATAGATTATGTGCTACATGGAGGAGACCTTTTCGATAGGCCGGATGTTTCTGTAAGCATAGTTTCAGATTTTGCCAAAATATTTCAAAGTTTTAATGCTCCTGTCTACATCATAAGCGGTAACCACGATATTTTTGGACACAATCCTGATACGTTAAATAGGACAATGTTAGGTCTACTTTGCAATATTGGTATCCTCAACTTAGTAAATAATAAAAAAATAATCTTAGAAAAAGATGTGCGAGTTCAACTCACTGGATCTCCATATACCTATTCTATGGATGACAAGTCTAAGATAAATAATTATATAGTTGATGATATAGACCCAACATGTAAATATGCTATCCACATGACCCACGGATTTTTGACTGATAAGCCGTTTATAAAAGAAGTGGCTCATACTTTAGTAGAAGATATTATGTCTACCAAAGCTGATATAACTTTAGGTGCACATTATCACTATGGATTTAAAACTATTCATAAAGATGGCAAATATTTTCTAAATCCTGGAGCACTTATGAGAATTTCTAATTCTTTGGCAGAAATTAAGAGAAAACCTAAGGTAAATATAATTGAGCTGACTGAAGAGGGAATATCTGTTAATGATTATTATTTAAAATCAGCAAAACCTGGTGAAGTCGTAATGGATAGAGAAGAAATTGAAAGACACAAGTTTAAAGGAATTAAAATAGCTGAATTTAAAGAAATAATTGATTCATCTGTTGATTTTAAAAATATGGATATATTTGATCTTTTGCTAAAAATTTCCAAAGACAATAATATTGATGAAAATGTTAAAAGTGAAGCTTTAAAAAGAGTTGAACAGGCACAAATTGATGGAGCTGATATATATTGATTTATATAGAAAAATTAGAGCTCAAAAATTTTCAATCGCATGGTTATACAGAAATCAATTTTGATAGAGGTTTAAATGTTATTTTAGGCAACTCAGACTCAGGGAAAACTGCAATAATTAGAGCAATCAAATGGGTTCTTTATAATGAACCTAGAGGTGACTATTTTATAAAGCAGGGTGAAAAAAATGTATCTGTCAAGATTACTTTATCTACGGGAGCTGTGGTCGAAAGATACAGAACACCTTCTAAAAATGGCTATTATATGGTAAAACCTGATGGAACAGAACAAAGATTTGAAAGTTTTGGGAGTACAATACCTAAAGAAATTATAGATTTAACAAATATATATCCTGTTTCTTTTGAGAAAAATAAAAGCAATATTTTAAACATCGCCTCTCAACTAGAAGGACCTTTTTTACTAGATGAATCAGCATCTACGAGAGCATCTGCTATAGGTAGATTAATTGGAGTTAATTATATCGACGATGCCCTAAGAAATGTGCGTCGAGACAGTTTAAAGATTTCTAGTGAAGTATCTGAACTAGAAACTAAGAAGAATAGTTTAAAAGATGAATTAGCTAAATATGATTATCTTGAGTCTTATAAAGAAATTTACAAAAAGATATCAGAGTATAGAAGTAAGATCGAAGCTCTAGAAAAGAAAAAAGAATTACTTGAAAAGTACAGATCAAATATATCGGATTTAAATAAAAAAATTATATTAACTTCAAATGAGCTAGAAAATTACACAAATGTTGAAAGACTTGAACAAGAACTTTTTAAAGCGGATCAACAAGTTTTTACTTTTAAAAAACTAAGTGAGATCAATAATAAAATAAAGAATGTCAGTAACGATCTAAACACAACATCTGAAAAACTTAATTCATTAAAAAATATAGATGAATTTAAGAATTTTATTCTAAAAATTGATAAAGAATATGAAGTGCTAAAAAGATTTCATTCTTATAGAGAAAGATACTCTATTATAACTAGAGAACTAAAAAAAGTAAGTGAAGAAAATAAAAACTATAAGAACTTAGACGAAATTAATAAATTATTATCATCAGTTCAGGTGTATATAAAGAAATTCAATACATTATTTGAGTATAATTCTAATTATAAATCCATATCAAAATCGCTAAATATAGGAAATGACTATTATTCTAAGAACTTTAAAAATATTGAAGATCTTATACAAATCATTGATTACCGACTTATATTACTTGTAGATAAATTGACAAATGTATCTAAAATAAGTTATAAACTTAAAGAAATTGAAAAAGACATTTCAAACACTAATAAAAATATAGCTACTAGTGATGATGATATTAAATCCATTTCAGATAAATATGAAAGTATTATTATTAAAAGTAATGTATGTCCATTTTGTTTTAGTGAAATAAATGAGGATTCTATTGAACATATAAAATACCATTTAAGGAATGATTAAATTGAAATATGAAGATCAATTAAACGATTTAAAAGAGAGACTAGACCGAGCCAAAAATTTAAAATATAAAGCTGAAGCTAGATTAGAACAATTAAATATGCAAAAAAATGAGCTACTTCAAGATTTAGAAAAAGAAGGAGTTAAGCCTGAAGAACTTGATACTGAAATTGACAAACTTTCAAAAGAGATAGAAGACCTATTTGCAAAAGCTGAAGACATGATGCCAAAGTTGTGATTTTTTATGAAATTAAACCAATTAGATGAAAATCTTAATAGATTAAATGAGAAAATTTTTTCTGACCAAGGTAAAGTTGATATTCTAAAGGAAAATTTAGAAAATGTCGAAAATAATTTGAAAGAAAAAGAGGATTACAACGAAATTTTATCTAAAGTAAAAATCTTATTTGAGGAAACTGCTGCATATGCCAGAGAACAGTCTAAAAAACAAGTTGAAGATTTAGTTACAAAATGTTTGGAATTTATATTCGAAACAGATATGGAATTTATAATTGAACTTTCAACTTCAAGAGATATACCTGTAGCTGATTTTTATGTACAAAATAATTATCCTGAAGGTTATTCTGTTAAAGCTGATCCCGAATTATCTAGTGGTGGTGGAGTAGTAGATATAATTTCACTTGCTCTTAGAATTGCATTTATTCAAATTCATAAACCTATGCTAGATGGTCCAATTATATTAGATGAACCAGGTAAACATGTCAGCGACGATTATATATTTAACTTAGGTGAGTTTCTGAAAAAGTCATCGTCATTATTTAATAGACAGATTATTATGGTCACGCACAATAAGCATTTGTCTCAAATTTGTGACAAATCTTTTTATGTAACTCAAAAGAATGGAGTAAGTGAAGTGACCACAAACTCTTCAGATAATGATAATTTAATAGATTAAAGCACTTGACTTTAATGTAAGAAATTGTTAATATATTAATGAAATAATTATGTGTCAAAAATTTAATAGCAAACTTTATAGTTATAAAATTATTTTATTGGAGGTAATGTATGATTTATAATTCAAAAATAAAAAGTGAACAAGCAGATGGGTTATTTGAAGCTATACTTTTGTTAGAAAATCTAGATGAGTGTTATAGATTTTTTGAAGATATCTGTACAGTTAAAGAAATTCAAGCAATAGCTCAAAGACTTCAAGTAGTCAAACTGCTTATTAAAAATAAAACATACCACGAAATAGAAAATGAAACGGGTGCATCTACAGCCACTATTTCTAGGATAAATAGATCTTTAAATTATGGTGCAGATGGTTACAAGCTTGTTCTAACAAGACTTGGCATTATTGATGAAGAAGATGAAGATTAAAATAAAGGATTGGTTAAATATCAATCCTTTATTTTTTTATATATATCACTATTTTTATTTACATTAATTGTCTTGTAATTTATATAATTTACTAGTCCAAGCTTGTTAGCTGGATGTCTTTTTACATTTACTCTAAATGTATAATCTACAGGTATATTGTTGGATTTAGAAAGAGAACTGTATTTAGCAGCTAATGATGCTGCCATAAGAAGTGAATTTTCTGTAAAATCTTTACCATTGTCTTTTAAGACTACATGTGATCCTGGAGCTTCTTTAACATGAAACCACAATTCTCTTTTATTTGCTATTTTAAAGGTAATCTCATCATTTTGCTTGTTGTTCTTTCCAACATATATAGTAAATCCATCATCTGTCTCAAACTTTAATATATTATCTTTTTTTAGTTTATTTTTTTGATTGGATTTCCTATTTTTCTTTTTTATATAACCATATTTAATTAGCTCTTCTTTAATTTCCTCAATGTCGCTTAAATTATCTGATAACTCAAGATTTAATAAAACTGACTCAAGATAATCTATTTCAGAATTTCCTTCTGAAATTTGTTTTTCTAAAAATGAAGCTGCGCTTTTAAGTTTCGAATATTTTTTATAATATTTAGCAGCATTTTGAGGAGCATCTAATTTTTCATCTAATGGGACTTTTACAGTTTTCATATTGTCATAGAAATTTTCTAATTCAATTTCTTTCATACCTTTTTTAATTTGATAAAAATTTGAAGAAATTAAATCTGCATAGACTTTATATTTATCTCTATTTAATGCTTCATTTAATTCATTAGATTGTTTTGCAATCTTTCTTTTAGTTTTTTTAACTTCTTTATTTATTATTTTTCGAATATTGATACTTTTTGAAGAAATAGCATCCATAACATTCTTTTTGTAATAATATTTCTCTAAGACTTCTGAAATGGTATCATAATAGTGTTTTTGATATCTATCGATGAATTCTATGTCTAAAGAATAAAAATTCTTATTTCGACCATTCTGAGTAACAATTAAAGGAGTAAATTTATTTAAACTTACAATTTTAAATATTTCTTTAAATTTGTCGTTGATTTTATAAATCTCTTCTTCATTTAAACTCAATATACTTCTGTCAAAGTCAATTTCCGTTTTAAATTCCAACTCATTACAAAGCTGAGGACTAATGCCAGTAAATGTACTCATCAAAAATCTTTTTATATTTTTAGATCCATTGTCTTTTTTAGAATTATTTATTAAGTCAATTAAAGAATAATCTTCAGTCGGATCTAGTCCTGATGAGATATCATTAGGATCATATATTTTTCCAGGTAGTATTTCTCTTACACTAGAAAGAGAAAAATTAATTCTCTTAATCGCATCAATAATTTTGTTATCTTCGTTATCTATTAATATAATATTAGAGTATTTTCCCATAAGTTCAATAACGAGGCTCTTAGATTTATCCATGCCAAGTTCATCTTTAGAATTTATGTCTATAGATATAATCCTATCCATCTTATATTGTCTTACACCTAAAATTTTTCCATTTTCTAAATGCTTTCTCAAGAGCATACAAAAGGGTGGAGGATCTATTGGATTGTTAAATTCTCTATTTTCGCGCAAAAATATTCTTGGCTGATTAGCAGATGCGGAGATAAAAAGCCTTTTTTTATCTCCTGAAGCTCTCACATTTATAAGTAATTGAAAGTCGTTATCTTGGTATACTTTATCAATTCTACCATTAACGAGTTCTTTATTTAATTCATATACAATATTTCTTGTCACAATACCGTCTAAGGACATTTTTTATCACCTTTTCATATTATAACATACAAGGTAAAAGGAAGAAATTTTAATATAATAACAGAACATATGTATAGAACATATGAACACAAATTATTAGAAATATATCTATATTAAGAAAGTGAAATGCTCATAATATCAAAGATATTTTTAGTTTATAAAGATTATAATTAAAATTAGAATTATGGGTAAAATTACTAAAGTTAAGTATGTAAAGTTAATCGATAATATATATCATTTATTATATAATTAATTAGAAGACTAAAGAGACATAAATTAAAAAAATACAGAACATTTGAATAAAATTAGAATAAGTGTGAAGTTATTAAAATGAGTTTAAGATAAAAATTTTATAAAAAATCAAAGTTAAGTTTAAAATTGTAAATAAAAAAAGATTAATAATAAGAAATAAAAATCATAATTAACAACAGTGGTAAAATAGCATTTTAAAATAATTATAGAATCATGAAAAATCTAGAGTTTTGAGGGCATAATATTAAAAACATATAAAATTAGTCACAAAATTGTTATTTTGTGACTAATTTTCTTTAGACTTATATTGAGTTTTGGTCTCCTCTTTACTATTATATGGAGTCAATTTTGATAAAAATAGTATTTAAAAAATATATTAAAATAATGATCCTTCTATTTTAACATCTTCGGAGTCATTTTTAGAATTATTAGAAGAAACAGTATTGGCATCAGATTTAGAATCTTCATTTACACTATCTTTACTGTCTTCTTTCATAGCATCTCCATTTGAAATAGATTTTTTTAATTCTTCTCTTTGTTTTTTACTTCCTGTAGTTGCGCCCTTAATGTAAACTGTATTGTCTTTCCAATCTACTTCCATATTCATAGCTTCAGATATAAATCTTAAAGGAACATAGGTACGAGCATCATATAAAATTGCAGGCGCATCTAGTTCTTTTTTTTCAACATTTGAATTGTCGGCTGAACTAATTGTAGCAACATTAGATCCTATATCTAGTTCTATTACTCCATATACATTACCAATGAAAATACCATTTTTATTATTTTCTTTTCTTGTATAGAATTGGATAGTTGCACCTAAATTTTCTGAAATATAACGAGCTGGAACCATTACTCTATTTGTTGTTTTGTCAAAATAGGCTCTACCCATCTCTTCTGGTATGTTTTGCATTTCATTATTGATATAAATATTAATTTTTGTATCGCTTGCTTCTTTTGGTAATTTGCCAGCAGCAAATACGCTTGTGCTCATTGATAATATACAAATTAACAATGTAGATATGACTTTAATTGATTTTTTCATTTAATCACTCCTTAATTTTAAATTGTATCAAAAATTATAAAATATTTCATCATTATTAATTTTCTCTGGTTTTAAAATTGGACTTATCTTTACTCAAATTATTTTGTGAGTCTTTTTCATCTTTATTTTCAGTTTTCATAGTAATATTGGAAAGAGGATTTGATTTAACCATTTTTCTCAATTGATCGTCGTTTACATGAGTATATATTTCTGTAGTATTGACTGATTCATGACCTAGAATTTCTTGGAGCGATCTAATATCTGCATTTCCATATTCATACATAAGAGTTGCTGCAGTATGTCTGAGCTTGTGTACAGAATACTTTGATGTATCGAGTCCAGTGTTTTTCAAATGCTTTTCAATCATATGTTGGATAGACCTATTGCTCATTCTTTTTTGTCTCATTGATAAAAATAAAGCGTTGCTTTTAACTTCGGGTCTAAATTTTAAATATCCATCAATAGCATCAACGCATGACTGAGTTAAATATATTGTCCTCTCTTTTTTACCTTTACCCAATACAGTTAATTTATTTTTATCCTTTATATGTTCAAGATTTATATTTGAAAGTTCAGATAATCTCATACCACAATTTAAAAATAAAGTTACAATTGCATAATCTCTTGTTTTGTAGACTTCTTTTTCTTTTGACTTTTCAATAGTATCGAGTAAAGCTATACACTCGTCTAAAGTTAAATATACAGGAAGTGTTTTTTCAATCTTAGGCATGTCAATATCTTGAACAGGGTTATATCTTATGACATCAATTTTTGAAAATAAATAATTATAAAAAGATCTTACTGAAGAAAGCTTTCTAAATTTTGACCTATTGGATATTTTTCTGGTTCTTTCTAAGTAAGAATTATATGCGTAGATATCTTGCTTAGTAACTTCACCTAAGGTTTCTGGTTCTATATCTTCTACAGTAATGTCATCAAACTTCACATCATCAGATACAATTCCCTTTCTTTTTTTAATAAATCTTATAAACATTCTCAAATCATAATAGTATTCTTTAACTGTGTTCTCAGAAGAACCCTTAGTGGACTTCATATAATCCAAAAAATCATCTATTAAATTAGACTTTATCAATATACCACCTCCAAATAATAAGAAAAACCTGACTATAAAAGCCAGGTTTATTTAGCGTATTCAACTGCCCTAGTTTCTCTAATAACATTTACCTTAATTTGACCAGGAAAATCTAGTTCAGATTCAATTCTCTTAGTAATATCTCTTGCCATAAGTGTCATTTCGGCTTCAGATATCTTTTCAGGTTTAACAATAATTCTTACTTCTCGGCCAGCTTGAACAGCATAAGATTTTTCTATTCCATCAAAATCATTTGCTATCTCTTCAAGTTTTTCTAATCTTTGAATATAAGCCTCAACAGTTTCTCGTCTAGCGCCTGGTCTAGCAGCAGAAATAGCATCGGCAGCTTGAACCAATACAGATTCAACGCAATTTGCCTCAACATCTCCGTGGTGAGACTCAATAGCATTTATAACAAATTCAGATTCGTTATATTTTCTTGCTATTTCAACGCCCAAGTCAACATGAGGAGCTTCATAATTTCTATCAATAGATTTGCCTATATCATGTAGTAAACCGCCACGTTTTGCGAGTTTAATATCAGCACCAATTTCGCTAGCTAAAATACCTGCGATTTCTGATACTTCTACAGAGTGTTTCAAGTTATTTTGTCCGTAACTTGTTCTATATTTAAGTCGACCTAAATACTTAATAATTTCTGGATGTAAACCATGCACTCCAGCGTCATATGCTGCTTGCTCTCCAGATTCTTTAATAATTGTTTCTACTTCTTCTTTTGCCTTTTCAACAGTCTCTTCTATTTTAGTAGGATGAATTCTACCATCGTTTACGAGTTTTTCTAGAGCAACTCTAGCTATTTCTCTCCTAATAGGATCAAAACAAGATAGAACAACTGCTTCTGGAGTATCATCAATAATTAAATCAACGCCTGTCAAAGATTCAATAGTACGTATATTTCTGCCTTCACGACCTATGATTCTACCCTTCATTTCATCATTTGGTAAATTGACCACAGCAACTGTAGATTCTGCTACTTGATCAGCTGCACATCTTTGAATAGCTTGTGCAATTATGTTTCTAGCATACTTCCCTGATTCCTCTTTAATCTTGTTTTCGTTTTCTTTAATTATTAAAGCAGATTCATTTGTTACATCTTTTCGGAGTTCATTTAATAATATATTCTTTCCTTCCTCTTTAGTAAGTCCAGCGACTTTTTGGAGTTCTTCTTCACGCTTTTCTACAAGTTCTTTGGCATAATCCTCTCTGTCTCTTAAGCTTTCAAGTTTTTTAGAAAGTTTTTCATCTTTTCTTTCAACTTGCATAGACTTTTGTTCAAGAAGTTTTTCTTTGGAAAGAATACGATTTTCCATATCTTTTAATTCAGATCTTCTCAGTTTAATTTCTGATTCTTGCTCGTTTCTAAGTTTTTGAATTTCTTCTTTAGCTTCAACGAGTAGTTCTTTCTTTTGAGTTGTAGCCTGATGTTCAGCATCATAAATAATCTTTTTAGATAATTCCTCAGCATTATTTAGCTTTCCTTCAGAAATATATTTTCTAATAGCATAACCTATAGCTACACCTATTATACATAAAATTACAGCTATTAATATATTTAAACCCAATTTATACACCTCCCATATTAAATTTTCAAGTTTCAAAATCAAAAATAAAGGTAAATTTTTACTTACCTAGAATTAATTGTATATCTTTTGAGCTTATAAGTCAAACAAATTACACTTAGAAAGGCGTATAAAAACTAGCTTTTAATTAGATGTTACAGGGATTATTAACTTATCTCCAGGTTTTAAATTTTCTGAACTTATCTTATTAATTTTCTCTATTTCTAAAACAAAATTCATTTTGTTATTAATGTCATATTTATCTGCAATATCCCATAAATTATCTCCACTCTTTACAGAATATATCTCAAATTCAGTAGCTTTAGTTGAAAAATCTTCATGTTCAATTATTAATCCTGTATTAAAAAAGAAAAATAATAGCAAAAAAATAATAATTTTGCTCTTTTTTATATAATATCTCTTTTTCATAATTTCACCTCATGTATTTAACTGTAATGTTCTTTAAAAATATATGTTTCAAATCTACGTTCTAAACATATGTTAGTATTAAATTTTTCGTTTGTCAATAGTTTTTGTAGAAAAATAAAACTCTTGTTTGAAATACATGTTCATATATGTTATTATTTATTAAAAGATAAATTTCGAGACGATATCTGGAGGTAATTTATGTATGATGATTTAAATCAAAGACAATTAGAAATACTTTTATATATAAAAAAATTTTTAGAAAGAAAGGGTTATCCCCCAACTGTAAGAGAAATATGTTCAGGATGTAATATTAAATCAACTTCAACAGTTTATTATGCCTTAGAAAAGTTGGAGGATAAAAATTACATTAGAAAAGATCCATCAAAAACACGCGCAATTGAAATTATTGATCAAGGTGATGACTTACTTATTACTAAGAAGAAAACAACAGATATTCCTATTGTAGGTAAAGTAACTGCAGGTATGCCAATTTTAGCAGTTGAAAATATTGATGACACTATGCCTTTGCCGCTTGAATTTGTAAAAGATAGAGAACTATTTATACTCAAAGTTTCTGGAGAAAGTATGATTAACGCAGGAATTTTTGATGGAGATTATGTAATAGTTGAAAAGACAAATTGTGCTAGTAATGGTGACAAGGTACTTGCTCTTATAGATGAGGAAGCTACTATAAAGACTTTTTATAAAGAAGATCACAGATATAGATTGCAACCTGAAAATGACTATATGGAACCTCTATATTTTAATTACTTATCAATACTTGGAAAAATTGTAGGACTTTATAGAGAATTTTAATTTTATATTTTCTATAGAATAAAAAAATATACATTAAAAAACTGGCCTCTAGACTAACTAAAGGTCAGTTTTTTTACTTGTTCTTCAAAATTCTAGCATTTAATTCGAGTGCAGGATTATAACCAAGTTCTTTTTGCTTATAATTTTTAGTAGCGACTTCTACAATCATAGCTGTGTGCCTTCCAGGCTTAACAGGTACATCAAATTTTGCAACATTTATTCCCAATAAATTTTCATAATTATTGACTATACCCAATCGGTCGTACTCTTTAGATTCATCCCAATCCTCTAAATTAATAATTATCTCAATATTTTTTTCTTCCATTACATAGCCGACTCCAAACATTTTTTGGATATCTATTATTCCTACGCCTCTAATTTCCATAAAGTGTCTTGTAATTTCTGGTGATCTGCCAATTAGCTTTTGATCTATATTTTTAATTATTACAGAATCATCTGCAATTAACCTTGCCCCATTTGTAATTAGATCAAGAGCTGTCTCACTCTTTCCTATTCCACTTCTACCTTTAATTAGAACTCCGACTCCATATATATCGAGCAAAACACCATGAACCCTCATCGTCGGTGCTAGGTCAATTTCAATATGAGAAACAATTTTAGACATGAGCTTTGCAGTAGGTTCTTTACTCTTTAACAAAGTTCTGTCATGTTTTACTGCAAGTTCATGGGCTTCTTTAAACACTTTATTATTTCTTGAAAAAATTAAACAAGGAATATTATATTGAAACAATTTATTGAGCGAAACTTTAATTTCATTTTTATCGAGTGAATTTAAATAGTGCCACTCTTGAGTTCCAATTACTTGAATTCTTTCATTTACAAATTTATTAAAATGTCCACAAAGTTGTAATCCAGGTCTATTTATTTCGCTACTTGTTATTTTTATATCTTCATAGTCGCTAGATTTGTGGACTATTTCTAAATCATAATTTTTAACTAGATCGCTTAATTTTACAGTCATTTTTTCTCCTTATTAAAATGATTATATAGAGAAGTTGCACTGGCTAAATTCATAGAGTCTACAGATTTTAATTCCTCAATTGTTGCATTTTTTATTTTTTCAATTGATTTGAAATGTTTTAATAGATTTCTTTTTCTCTTAGGTCCTATCATGTCTATATCGTCAAGTTCCGATTTAAACATAGTTTTACTTCTAAGGTTTCTGTGATAATTTATTGCAAATCTATGAACCTCTTCTTGTATTTTATAAACCATTTTATATCCTCTAGAATCTATGGGAATGCCATATTCAACATTGTCATATATTATACCTCTTGTTGTGTGAAAATCGTCTTTAACAAGTCCACAAACAGGGATATCGATGCCAAACTTACTTAAAACTTCTTTAGCAACATTAACTTGACCCTTTCCACCATCCATCATAATTAAGTCAGGAAAATTTGAAAACGAAGATTTTGTTGAAGATTTTTTTTCGTTTATACCTCTTCTAAATCTTCTAGTTAGAACTTCACGATGACTTCCATAATCATCTGAGCCCAAAACAGTTTTTATTCTAAATTTTCTATAGTCGCTTTTCTTGGCATCACCATCTTCGAAAACCACCATTGAACCGACAGACTCGACTCCTGATATATTTGATATATCGTAAGCTTCAATTCTATGTGGAAATTGTTTTAAATGAAGTAAATCTTTAATTTCTTCAAGCGCCACTTTATTTACTTCAATTCTCTTAGAATATCTATCTCCATATTTATCTATCATATCAATGGCATTTCTTTTGACCATTCTAACGAGCTCTTTTTTATCTCCCTTTACTGGCATAGTTATACTAACTTTGTTACCCTTCTTTTCAGTCAACCACTTTTCAATAGTTTCACTGTCAATAGGAAGTTCTTCTGTAATAATTTCTTTAGGAATATAACTTGCTCCAATATAAAACTGCTTCATAAAAGAGGATAAAATTTCACCATAACTTTCATTATAATAGTCTTTTATCAAATAATGTTCTCGTCCAATAATTTTCCCATTTCTAAAGAAGAAAATTTGAACTAGAGCTTCGTCAACTCCCTTCGCAAGAGCTATAATATCTTTATCATCTCGTGACTGCGGATCAGAAATTAGTTGTCTTTCTTTTAAGTATTCTAAATTTTTAATTCTATCTCGCATATCAGCAGCACTTTCATATTCCAAATTTTTAGAATATTCTATCATTTTAGAATTTAATTTTTTAACCAAGTTATCATTAGAACTTGATAAAAAATTTAGGATTTCTTTAACCATCTCATTGTATTTATAATCGTCAACATTACCTATGCACGGGCCAACGCATTTACCAATATGGTAGTTTAGACAAGGTCTGTAATTTTTTTCTTCAACATTTTCTAAGTTCAAATTACAAGTTCTTAAAGGATATAATTTTTCAAAAGTATCGATAGAATCATTTACTGCAAATACATCTGGATAAGGTCCAAAATATTTTGCCTTGTCTTTATCTATTCTCCTAGTTTTTAATACACGAGGATATCTCTCATTAGTAGTAACTTTAATATAAGGGTATTGTTTATCATCTCTTAGTAAGATATTATATTTAGGGAGATTATTCTTTATAAGATTAGATTCTAGAACGAGAGATTCAACTTCATTTTCAACTATAATATATTCAAAATCATTTATCTTTGAAACCATATTGGCAACTTTAATACTACTTTTGCCATAGGATCCAAAATATTGGCGAACCCTTTTGCGTAGCGATTTGGCTTTACCGACATATATAATATCGTCTAATTCATTTTTCATTATATAAACTCCCGGTTTATCCGGGAGCTTATAAAGTTTTTCTCTCAAATCTTTCAAACTATCTTGTTACCTTTCTAGTATCGTGTTTAAGTTTTTCTAATTCATTTTTTTCTAAATGTGGACTTAGCTTATTGTAAACTTCTTCATGATATTTATTTAAAACTTCAATTTGTCTATCGCTTAAAAGTTTGGTATCAATAGCTTCTATTTCGAATGGACAATAGGAAATAGTTTTAAACTTGTAAAATACAGAGTCTATTGTCTCTTTATCTTCAGTTACTCTCATTATATTTTCTATTCTAATTCCATGTTTTCCCTCTTTATATACACCAGGTTCATTAGATACAATCATTCCAATTTCCATTGGAATTGGTGTTTTCGAAAGGGTAAGACTTTGTGGTCCTTCGTGTACAGAAAGTACAAATCCAATTCCATGACCTGTACCACATTTATAATCCATATGCTCTTGCCACATAGCGTATCTTGCTATCCCATCTAATGCAATATCCTTTGTACCCTTTAAGAAGACGCAGTCCATAAGATTTAAATGACATTTTAGGGTTGTAGTGTAGTCTTTAATTTCTTCGTCTGTTAGACTTCCCATGGCGATAGTTCTAGTAATATCAGTGGTTCCAGAGTAATACTGTCCGCCTGAATCTACTAAATAAAAACCTTTATCATAAATTTTTGCTTGACTGTCTTTAGATGCGCTATAATGCATCATAGCCGCATTAGAACCATATGCTGAAATTGTACCAAAAGAATTTGAAAGATAAAGATCATCTTTGCTCCTAAATTCATCAAGTTTTAATTGCGCATCATATTCACCAATAGGGCTTTCTTTAACTTTTTCCTTTAACCAGCAAATATATTTATAGAGACTAGCGCCATCTTTAATATAAGTGTCTTCAAGATTTTCGATTTCTATATCGTTTTTAACTGCTTTTAATTTAGTAGAAATATTAATTCCTTCTATAATTTTGTTGTCTTTTTCTAAAGAACTGTATATTCTGTGATTTATTGAATCTTTATCTAAATAAATATTATTATTTTTATAACTATCTAGATAAGAGTAAAATTCATGATAGTCTCTAGTATCTACACATGTTAATTCATTTTTTATATTTTCGATTTTTTTAGGATCTGCAAATAAAATTACTTTGTCTTTTTCGATTATTAAAAATGAAATTAAAACTGGAGTATCTTCAATGTCATCTGCTCTTATATTTAAAATCCAGGCAATATCTACTAGTGATGAAATTACAGTCATGTCTGCATTAATCTTTTCTAAAATTGATCGAATTTCTTTAATTTTTTCTTCTCGAGATTTTCCAGCATATTTAGTGTCTAAAATAAATGCTTCTTTAGATGGAAGCGGATTTCTATCTTTCCACAACTCATCAATTAAATCTACATCGACTATTTTTACGCCCTTATTTTTTACTTTTGAATATATATTATTGTACTGACTTTCAGAAAAATATTCTGCATTTAATCCTATTGTTTGATTATTAGAAATATTTTCGTTAATCCATTCACTGTAATTTAATACTCCTGCCAAACCTTGCTTTTGTAGTTTAAATCCAGTATTTTTTATTTGTTTTTCAGCTTGAATATAATATCTTCCGTCTGCCCAAAGATATGCTTCATCTTGTGTAATAACTGCAACACCTTGTGAACCAGTAAAACCAGTTACAAATTCCCTCTCTTTAAAATAATCTGGCAAATATTCTGAGCCATGTGGATCATTAGTAGGGACTATATATAAATCTATATTTTCATCATTCATCTTTTTTCTTAGCTTATCTAGAATCATTTTTATCACTTCCTCGTATAATAATGTTGTAGTTTAAAAAAACTACATTTTCTTTTCTATCCCAT